>DASTSF010000223.1:0-2128 GCA_035760825.1 Bacteroidia bacterium | reverse complement strand
CGTACGGGATCATACGCATCAATGCTGTCTGGATGCTTTCGTTTGCGGTGAAGAAAGAATTTTTCGGCGACAAGCTGAGCTGCACGATCGGGATGGATGATGTTTTCGGCACGATGAAATTCCACACGCATTCGCAGTTCGGCAACCAGGACTGGAATTATTACGTGTCGAACGATACGCGGAGAATAAACATGAGCATCAGCTACAACTTCGGACGGGTGAAAGCGGAAGAGCGCGACGTCAACAGCAACGATGAGGAAAAGGAACGGCTGAACCACTGAAACGTCCGCCGGGTTTCACAGGGCGGCGCAGGGAAAAATTCCATTTTACATGTAGGGTTCGGAAAAACCGGATGACAGATAATCAGGCATTTTTACAATGTGTCGAAAGGTGAAATGACCTTCTGCAAAAAGCGTACGCTGACACGCGTGTAAATTCCGGTGGTCTTGCTGCCGGAATTCCCGGCAACTCCCGGATATAGCGACAACACAGGAATCCCGGCGGCAAACTTGTCTGTGGTCCGGGCATTTGCAGGGTTGAACGTCACGACCTGCGGATTTCGGGTATCCCGCGTCTCACTACTCATTCGTATCTTAGCCCTCACTTCGCTATGAAAGACAAGCTCAATACACTTCGGGAAAAGATCGCTGAGGCACATCTCGGCGGCGGAAAAAAACGCATCGACGCGCAGCACAAAAAAGGCAAGCTCACCGCGCGTGAGCGCCTCCATTTCCTGCTCGACGAAGGAAGCTTCGAAGAGATCGGAATGCTCGTCACGCACCGTGCCACGGATTTCGGGCTCGACAAGGAAATTTATCCCGGCGACGGCGTCGTTACGGGTTACGGAAAGATCAACGGCCGCCTCGTGTACGTGTTCTCGCAGGACTTCACTGTCTTCGGCGGATCGCTTTCGGAAACACATGCGGAAAAGATCTGCCGCGTCATGGACCTTGCCATGAAGAACGGTGCGCCGGTCATCGGTCTCAACGACTCCGGCGGCGCGCGCATCCAGGAAGGTGTCGTTTCGCTGGGCGGCTACGCCGATATTTTTTACCGCAACACGCTGGCGTCAGGCGTCGTTCCGCAGATCTCCGCGATCATGGGACCCTGCGCAGGCGGCGCTGTGTATTCACCCGCCATCACCGATTTCATTCTCATGGTGGAGAACACGTCGTACATGTTCGTCACCGGGCCGAACGTCGTGAAAACGGTCACGCACGAAGAAGTCACTTCCGAAGAGCTGGGCGGTGCCATGACGCACGCGTCGAAATCCGGTGTCACGCATTTTGCAGCTGCGAACGAGGTCGACTGCATCCAGACGATCCGCGCGATGCTCAGCTACATGCCGCAGAACTGTGAAGAGGAAGCGCCGCTGCTCGAGTATTCGCCTTCGGATGAAAAACGGCCAGGGTTGAATACGCTCATTCCCGAAAATCCCAACCAGCCCTACGACATCCGCGAAGTGATCACGCAGGTAATCGATACGGATTCCTTCCTCGAGGTGCACAAGCATTTCGCCGATAACATCGTCGTCGGTTTTGCACGTCTCGCCGGAAGAAGCATCGGCATCGTGGCGAACCAGCCTGCCGTTCTTGCCGGCGTGCTCGATATCCATTCCTCCACGAAAGCCGCGCGCTTTGTGCGTTTCTGCGACTCGTTCAACATCCCGCTGCTCGTGTTCGAGGACGTTCCCGGTTTTCTTCCCGGCACCGACCAGGAATGGAACGCCATCATCTCCAATGGTGCGAAATTGCTCTACGCATTCTGCGAAGCGACTGTTCCGCGCGTTACTGTGATCACGCGCAAAGCCTACGGCGGCGCATACGATGTGATGAACTCGAAGCACATCGGGGCGGACATGAACTTCGCCTGGCCTTCCGCCGAGATCGCCGTCATGGGCGCTAAAGGCGCCGCGGAAATTATTTTCAAAAGCGAGATTTCCTCTGCGAAAGATCCCGTGGCGAAGCTGAAGGAAAAAGAAACGGAATACCTCGAGAAATTCGCGAACCCTTACATGGCTGCTGCCCGCGGGTACGTGGACGAAGTGATCGTTCCTGAAGACACGCGTGCGAAGCTCATCGCCGCGTTCGAAATGCTGAAGAACAAAGCCGACAAGCTGCCCCGCAAA
>DASTSF010000222.1:0-2483 GCA_035760825.1 Bacteroidia bacterium | reverse complement strand
TATTACCAGAGTGCGCGCTTTCATTTCGACCTCGCACGCCAGCTGAAACCGCTGCGGGAAAAAGGCGTACTCATCATCGGCAGCGGGGCCGTCGTGCACAATCTCCGTGCTGCTGCTCCGAAAATGTTCGGCGGCGATCATACGCTTTACGGCTGGGAGGAGGAATTCGATTCGTGGGTGAAGAAAAAGCTGGACGAAGGCGATATCCGGAGCCTGATCGATTATGAAAAAAGTCCGCTCGGGCTCATGGCCGCTCCGACGCCGGATCATTACGTGCCGATGCTGTACAGTCTCGGCGTAATGGAAAAAGACGAACAGATCGAACACACGTTCGAGGAACTGCTCCCGGCGTTCAGCAACCGCGGGTTCCTCATCCACTAAACGAAAAATCATGGAAATCGAAATATGGTCCGATGTAATGTGTCCTTTCTGCTACATCGGTAAACGGCATTTTGAAAAAGCGCTGGAACAGTTCGCGGAAAAAGATTCCGTCCGCGTCACATGGAAAAGTTACCAGCTCGATCCTGCGCTGAAACCGGAAGGCGAGCAGAACATCTACGATTACCTCGCGGAACGGAAGGGCATCAGCCGTCAGCAATCGGAAACGATGCATGAACGCGTCGTGCGCATGGCGGAAGCGGCCGGACTGCATTACGATTTCGACAAAGCGATCGTCGCCAATTCATTCGACGCGCACCGCCTTTCTCATCTCGCTGCAAAGCACGGCCTGCAGGATGCGATGGAAGAGCGGCTGTTCGCTGCCTATTTTACCGAAGGAAAAAACATCGGCGATCCTGAAACGCTCGTACAACTCGGCGCGGAAGTTGGTCTGGACGAAAACGAAATACGCGGCATGCTCCGCAGCGATGCATTCTCGGCCGGGGTGAAACAGGATGCTGATGAAGCAGCGCAACTGGGCGCGCGTGGTGTCCCGTTCTTTGTCATCGACCGGAAATACGGCATTTCAGGCGCGCAGCCGGTGGAAACTTTTCTCCGGGCTCTCGATGAAGCGGCGAAGACGGGGCGATGAAATTCCGCACGCAGGGTTATTCGCGTAAATTAGGTGAATGAGATTCCTGCTGCTTTTGCTCCTGCTTTCCGGAACGGCTGCCGTGCACAACAGCCCGGATCTCGGTGACATCAGGAAAAAACTTTTCTTCAATGCTCCGTTCGACTCTACGGTAACGCCGCGGCAGCTTGCCGCTTTCTTCGACAGCAAACCGGATTCTTTTTACACGACCAAAATTGTCGCTGACTCTTCAGATACAACAGAGATCCGTTACTATTACGAATACCGGACGAAATTCACCGACCCGGTTTTTCACTGCCCGATGAGGATAGAATTTGCGGGATCCCGGCGCAGGGGCGAAAAAGTCCGCCTGGAAAAACTGCGGGTTGCCCCGGCGGAATGGGTACGAAGTTCTTGGGAAGCCAACCGGCTTTACAGGAAAGTGAACAGGATTGCCTGCATGCCCTCCATGCATTCACACCGCGGTTTTCACGGGCAGGAATACTGGAAAACGAAAGAGATCCTGCTCGGTAATGTGCTTTTCGTCAACGGGAAGGAAGAATCCAACGGAAATATCTGGGGACTTTTCCTGCGCTGATTCCAGAATCACTTCAGAATTACGGATTACATTTATGCGATGAAGATCCTGCTGGTAGAAGACGAGCCCGGTCTCCGGAATTCCATTAGCCAATTCCTCGAAAAGGAAGGAAACGTCATTGAAACGGCGGAAGATTTCCTCAGGGGATCCGAGAAGGCGGATATTTATGATTACGATTGCGTGGTGGTGGACATCACCCTTCCCGGCGGGAACGGTCTCGACATTATCCGCCAGCTGAAGAAAGCAAAATCGAAAGCGGGAATCGTGATCATCTCCGCCAAAAATTCACTCGACGACAAGATTACGGGCCTCGACATCGGCGCAGATGATTACCTGCCGAAACCGTTTCACCTGCCGGAGCTCAACGCGCGCATAAAATCCGTGGTGCGGCGCATCAGCTTCGGGGGAGAAAACGAGATCCTCCACGGGTGCATCCGCGTTTTTCCGGCAAAGAAAAAAGTAACCGTGCACAGTAAAGAGATCGCGCTGACGAAAAAAGAATACGATCTTCTTCTCTTCCTCATCGGCAACAGGGACCGCATCCTCACGAAGGAAGCCATCGCCGAGCACCTGTGGGGCGACAGCGTCGACACGGCGGATTCGTTCGATTTTATTTACACGCACATCAAGAACCTACGGAAAAAGATCGTCGATGCGGGCGGTGAAGATTACCTGCGCACGGTTTACGGAACAGGATACAAATTCGCAGGTGAAGCATGAAGCTGCTGACACGCACATCGATCATTTACCTCGTCAGCACGCTGCTCGTCTTCGTCATCGGCGGCGTGGTGTTCTATTTCAACCTCCGCAGCATCCTCGACGAGGAAGTGACCGAGGGCATCTTCATTGAAAAAAAACACATCGAAGATTATGTCG
>DASTSF010000221.1:0-2871 GCA_035760825.1 Bacteroidia bacterium | reverse complement strand
AGGATGTGCGGCACCGCGGCGAGCGTCTCGACGTTGTTGATCGTCGTGGGCTGCGCGAACAGGCCGGCCACCGCGGGGAACGGGGGCTTGATGCGCGGGTTGCCGCGTTTTCCTTCGAGCGATTCGATCAGCGCGGTTTCTTCTCCGCAGATGTACGCGCCTCCGCCGGGATGAACGTAAAGATCGAGATCGAACCCCGAGCCGAGGATATTTTTACCGAGGAAACCGGCTTCGTAGGCTTCCGCGATCGCTTTTTCGAGGATGTGATAAACGTACAGCAGCTCGCCGCGGATGTAGATGTAAGAAGTGTTCGCGCCGAGCGCATAGCTGGAAATGATCATTCCCTCGATGAGAATGTGCGGCTTGTGCTGCATCAGGAAACGGTCCTTGAACGTGCCCGGCTCCGATTCGTCGGCGTTGCAGACGAGGTGACGCGGAACACCTTCCGGCTTTGCGATGAAGCCCCACTTCATTCCTGTCGGAAATCCCGCGCCGCCGCGACCGCGCAGGCCGGATTTTTTCACTTCATCGACAAGCTCTTCCGGTTTTTTCTTCAGCGCTTTTTCCAGCGCGGAATAACCACCATGTGAACGGTAAACCGCCAGGGTGTCGATCCCCGGAACGTTGATATTTTCAAGCAGCAGCTGTTTTCCCATAATTGATAAGCGCGGTTATTACTTACTGAGCTTTAATGTGTTTTTTATCCCAATGCGTTTTACGTTCGCCTTTGGAGCGGTACTCGTTGAGCATCTCATCCGTTTTCTCGCAGGTCATGTTCTCGTGATAGGTTTCTCCTACCTGGATGACAGGAGCGGTTCCGCAGGCCGCGAGGCATTCCACGGTTTTCAGCGTGAACATTCCGTCGGAAGTGGTTTCCCCGTCTTTGATGTTCAGCTTTTTCTCGATGTGGCGCACGATATCCTCCGCACCGAGCAGCCAGCAGGGGCCTGTGCGGCAGACTTCGATCAGGCATTTCCCCACGGGCTTAAGATTGAACATCGAGTAGAACGAAGCGACTTCGTACACTTCGATCGGCTGTATTTTCAGGATCGACGCTACGTAATCCATCACCGGAGCATCGAGCCAGCCGTCGAATTCCATCTGCGCCAGGTGCAGCAGCGGGATGATCGCGGATTTCTGCTTTCCTTCCGGATAACGTTTGAGGATGCGCTGCACAACAGCCATCGTCTCGTCAGTGAATTTTATTTCTTTAGCCACGGATTAACGGATTAACACGGGTTCTTTTTATGCATCAAGCTCTCCTGCGATCACATTCATGCTCGACATGGTCAGGATCGCGTCCGACAACATGCCTCCTTTGATCATTTCGGGATAAGCCTGGTAATAGATAAAGCAGGGACGGCGCAGGTGCAGGCGGTAAGCCGCGCGTCCGCCATCGCTGATGAGGTAGAAACCAAGCTCCCCGTTGCCGCCTTCCACGCTGTGATAAACTTCACCGACCGGAATTTCATCTTCACCCATTACGATCTTGAAGTGATAGATGAGCGCCTCCATGTTGTTGTACACTTCCTCTTTCGGCGGAAGGTAAAAATCCGGAACATCCGCATGGAAAACATTTTCGTTGCGGTCGATCTTCGCCAGCGCCTGTTTGATAATGCTCAGCGATTCCCACATTTCCTGCTCGCGTACCATGAAGCGGTCATAAACATCGCCCTGCGTGCCGACGGGAATGGAGAATTCAAAATCTTCGTAGGAAGAATACGGGTTCATTACACGGACGTCGTAATCAACACCGGCTGCGCGCAGGTTGGGGCCAGTGAAACCATATTCGAGCGCACGGTCGCCGGAGATAGGTCCGGCATTGATCGTGCGGTCCATGAAGATGCGGTTGCGCACGAGCAGGTTTTCGAATTCTTTCAGCGCATCGGGAAAATCGCGGACGAATGCGTCGATCTTTTCCCACACTTTCGGCGACCACTGGCGTTCGAACCCGCCGATGCGTCCCATGTTCGTGGTGAGGCGTGCGCCGCAGATCTCTTCGAAGATCTCGTAAATGTATTCGCGCCACTGGAAGATGTAAAGGAAGCCGGTCATCGCGCCCGTATCGACGCCGATCACCGAATTGCAGATGATGTGATCCGCGATGCGGGAAAGTTCCATCGCCACCACGCGCATGTATTCAACGCGCTTGGGCAGCTTCACGCCGATGAGCTTTTCCACCGTCATGTGCCAGCCCATGTTGTTGATGGGCGATGAGCAGTAATTCATGCGGTCGGTCAGCGTGGTGACCTGGTAGAACGGGCGGCGCTCCGCAATTTTTTCAAATGCGCGGTGAATGTACCCGATGGTGGGTTCCGAATCCACGATGATTTCTCCGTCCATCTTGAGCACGTTCTGGAAAATTCCATGCGTGGCCGGGTGCGTGGGACCGAGGTTGAGCGTGGAATACTGCTTTTCTTCGGTGGCGGGAGCTGTTGGTTCTGTTGTTTCGCTCATAATAGTAATCGCGCTTATCTTTTTACCGTCCGAACATTGAATCGTCCTTGTCGTCGCGTGTGGGATCTTCCAGCGGGAAATCCTTGCGCATGGGGAAGAACGTGATGTCTTCCATATTCAGGATGCGCTTCAGGTTGGGATGACCTTTGAAAATGATCCCGAAAAAATCGTATTCCTGGCGTTCCATCCAGTTGGCTGTCGCCCAGAGAGAAGTCACCGTTGGCATTTCGGGATCTGCAATGGGGAAGAATGTTTTCAGGCGGATGCGGTTGTTCTTCGGCATGTTGTGCAGCTGGTACATAACGCCCAGCTCTTTGCCTTTGTGGTCGGGGTAATGCAGTCCGCACATCGTGGTGAGGAAATGATAATTCATTTCATTGTCTTCCTTCAGGAATTTCAGGATATCGTACACGT
>DASTSF010000220.1:0-10613 GCA_035760825.1 Bacteroidia bacterium | reverse complement strand
CCAGTTTCGAGACGTAAGAGATCATCTTCTTTTCCGGGTCAGCTTTACTCCCAAGGTACTGCCCAGTTGTTTTTCTAAAAAATTCGGGAATGACAGACTTTTTTATCCCCTCTGGTTCGGCCTCAGCATCGGAGGGGCGTGGTGAAATACGTTTCCGTACCTGTTATAAAAAAAGGATCGCTTTCGCGATCCTTTTCCGGTTAAATTTTATTGAGAATTTACTGCTTCACCACTTTCTTCGCAACCGTTCCCTGCGAAGTGCGCACGCGAACGAGATAAACGCCTGCCGGTTGTGCGCTGAGGTCGAAGTCGAGGCGATTGCCGGTGAATGTGCGCGCCTCGATCACCTGTCCGAGCGGGTTGATGATTTCCGCCGTGATCTCCCCGCTGATGTTATTGCAATTCAGCGCCACGTTGCCGTTGGTCGGGTTAGGATATACAGAGATCAGCTGGTCCGCCGGCATTTCATCAATTCCCGTACAGGAAGAAACCGTAACGGTATCTGTCGCCGATGCAGAACAGCCGGTGGGCGCTGTGTATGTATACGTCACGACAAATGAACCGGTGCCGGAAACCGAAGGATTGAAATTCGAACCGCTCACACCCGTTCCGCTCCACGTTCCGCCTGCAGGCGAACCGCCCGTGAGCGCGAATGGCGCATCGTTCACGCAATGCGTCGCGCCGGGAAGCGATAACGTGACAACCGGCGGAGCAGGATCGTTGAGCAGGAAGGAAGCGCCGCTGGTGCAACCGTTCGTGTCGGTCACGTCAACCGAATAGGTTCCGGCCGAGAGGAAATAAAGATCTTCCGTCGCCGCGGAATTGCTCCACGAGAAACTGTAGCCCGGTGTTCCGCCACTGACGGTGAGATCAATCGTGCCGTCGTTCCCCGCGCAGGTTGTCGGATCGGATGTTGCTGCTGTCAGCGAAAACGGGGCCGGTGCGGAAATACTCACGCTGTCAGCGGCCGTGCATCCGTTCATGTCGGTCACATTCACCGAATAAACTCCTGCTGAAAGATTCATCGTGGTGTCGGTCGTGGCGGAATTGCTCCACATCATTGTATAGCCGGGTGTTCCTCCCGCGACTGCGACCGAAGCAGCCCCGTTCGTTCCGCCCGGACAAGTAACATCCAAAGAAGAAAGCGCAAGTGCAAGCGCCGAAGGTTCCGTGATCGTGACGGAATCCAATCCCGAACATCCGTTCATATCGGAAAGTGTGCAGACGTACGTTCCCGGTGAAAGGGAAGAAATGCTTTGCGCCGTTCCCCCGTTGCTCCAGTTGTACGTGTACGAAGGAGTTCCGCCGGAAACGTTAGCGGTTACCGAACCGTCGGATAAACCGTTGCAGGTTACCTGCGAGAATGAAAGCATCATGGATAGTGCAGCCGGTTCGGTGATTGTTACCAGGCCGGTTGCCTGGCAACCGTTCGCATCGGTGACAGAACAGGAATAGGTGCCGGCAGGTTCGTTCGAAATGTTCTGCGTCACATCGCCGGTATTCCACGCATACGTGTAACCGGGTGTTCCGCCCGAAGGAGTGATGGAAGCAGAACCGTCGCTGCCACCGTTGCACAGCACACCGGTGGAAGAAACGGAAGTGGTGATCGCCGGGGGTTCCGTAACCACGTACGTGGCGGTGCCGGTGCATCCGTTCATATCCGTAACAGTGACCGAATAGGTTCCCGCCGCGAGCGCGGCAATGTCTTCCGTAATGGAACCATCGCTCCACATGAATGTGTATCCTGGCGTTCCTCCGCCCGGCGCCTGGTCGATCCCGCCGTTACCACCGCCGTTGCATTGCACATCGCTGACGGATGCGGTGCTCATCACCGGCGTGGGTTCTGTTACAGAAATGCTGCTGAGCGTATCATGGCAACCACCTGCATCAGTGATCACGACACTGTACGTTCCTGCAGTAAGACCGGAAACATTCTGCGTGGTCGCGCCCGTGCTCCAGGAATAGCTGTAAGCAGGAGTTCCGCCTGAAACATTCAGGCTGACGCCCCCGTCGCTTCCGCCATTACAGGAAACGGAAGAAGAAAAGCTGTTCGCGGTAATGAACGTGCCACCGACGTTGATATTATCCCACGCCCCGAAAGTGCCGGAAGTGTAGTTGTAAAGATTCAGGTTGGTAAGCGAATTTTCCGAGGATGAACGAAAGGCAAACCCGGTTGTTATAAGGTTGTTGTCGATATAAATATCAAACGTATGCGCCGACCAGTTGATGTTGCGCATTTCAACGTGGTACCAGGTATTTATCACCGGGACGGTGTATTGTACAGTAGAGCCGGAAACAAATCGGATCCCATTCGTGGAGCTTGTATAATAGCAGAAGAATACACAATTGGTGGGGGTAACGGCATTGTCCCCGCCTACAACGTAATTGCATGCACCGGTGCCGTTCGGATACATGTCCCAGCTGATGGTCGATGGAGTGCAGCTGGCGAATGTCGTGCTGAGACCCGTCATGTGCGTGTTGTCAGCGCCGGTACCTTCCAGCCGGTACGTTCCCGACGCGGGATTTGTGGCAGTGACGCTCCATACGGTGGATGCAGAACCTACAGTCCACGCCGGGGCATAGGAACCCGATTCGAAACCATCATAGAAGACGGCTCCGCAGGGAACCTGCGCGAAGAGTTGTCCCGAAAATGCGAGAGCGGGAACGAGACACAACCTGTAAAAAAATTTCATGTGTTTTGATTTATGGGATTAAAACGATTCAATTTGGCCAAATTTACTCATCCGGGTTAAATTCAGAAATATATTCTCTGCGAAAAAGGATTGTCAAATACGTAATTTCATCACGTGAATTTCTTCCGGAAAAAACTTCCCGTCATCACCGTTTCGCTGCTCTCGCTGGCACTTGTGATTTTCAAGTGGAAGGATCTTTCGCTGCCGGCCTACTGGGACGAAGGCTTCCCGTACGTGTATGCGATCCGCTACCTTGCCGATCATCACTTAACGCTTTTGCCATCGGGCATGCCTCCGCTTTATTCAACAGGTCACCCGACATTGTTCTATTTCCTTGCGGCTGCGTGGATGAAAATTTCAGGAACCGGGATCGCAACAGCGCATATTTTTCCATTGGCGATTTCCGTTGTTCTCCTCTTTGCCGTTTACCGCTTCGGAAAAATTTTCTTTTCGGAATGGGCCGGCGTCTTCGCTGTGCTGCTGCTTGCCACGCGCGCGGTTTTCCTCGCGCAGTCGTCCATGCTGCTGCCTGAAAACCTTGTGGCGCTTTTCATGCTTCTCGCATTTGAAGCATGGCTGAAGAAAAGGAACTGGCTTTATTTTACGTGGGCTTCGCTGCTGCTGCTGACCAAAGAGCCGGGTCTCGTCTTCATCGGCGTGATCGGGCTGTACGACTTTTTCACTTTGCTGCGCACGCGTGAAATTCCCTTCGGAAAAAAAATAAGAATACTGGCTGTCATCGCATCACCGGTTCTTCCCGCCGTTTTATTTTTCATTGTGCAACGCATCCAGCTGGGCTGGTTCTTTTTTCCGCGACACATCCATTCGTTCGAAACGACTCCCGGCGAATACTATGATAAGCTCGTTAAAGGTTTCGGGTCGCAGTTCTTCGTCTATTACGGCGGATTGTTCATCACGATCGCTATAGCGTCGCTGCTTGCATACGGAAGGAAGCAACTGAAATATATCACAGCCGTGCAACGGACATTTCTCCGTACGGTTCCGCTGATCGTTGTGGCATATATTCTTTTTTTCAGCTTCAGCTTTCCCATTCCGCGCTACATACTTTGTCTCTATCCTTTATGGTTTCTCATGGCCGGTTTTTTAGCGACACAACTGCTGCAGCCCGTGAAAAAATTCGCAGCACCTGCATTGCTGTTCCTGCTGGCCGCCATACAAGCCGGCTATGCGTACGACATCCGTTCGCAGGCCGATTTCGATCTTGGCTATGCGGACGGTGTTCGCGTGGAACAGCAGGCGATCGACTGGTGCGTAAAGAACAACTACATGAACTCGCCTGTTTTCGCGCAGGAGATCCTGCAACGGGGCATGACCTCGGATGCGGACGGATTCGTTTCGCCGGAAAACATTTTTCATAACGTGGGGCATTCGTTCAACGACAGTACGCGCCTGTTCATTTTCACTTCTTTTCTTCCCGAACCGAACGAAACGGAAGCGAGAAAGCTGCCCCTGGAGCTGCTGCAAAGATTCACCTCCGGCAAAGCCTGGATCGAAATATGGACGTGGAAGACCGGCGATAGCTTATGACGCGCTGATCCTTTAATTTTGTTCCATGGCCGAAAAGCTCAAAAATCTTTTTTCGAAGAACACACCGAACGACCTTGGTTTCGGGACCGCCACCGGCACGGGCCGCAACATGAACAAGGACGGCACGTTCAATGTGAAACGCGTGGGCGAACCCAGGTTCCGTCCGTACGAAATGTACCACACGCTCATCACGATCTCGTGGACGAAGTTCATTTTCCTCGTGCTGTGCTTCTATCTTTCGGTCAACCTTGTCTTCGCTTTTATCTACTATTTCATCGGGATCGATCACCTTACGTCGATGGATCACCCGATGACGGAAACACGGAAATTCATCGAAGGATTTTTCTTCAGCTCGCAGACGCTCACCACGCTCGGCTACGGGCGCGTTGCACCCATCGGCATTCTCGCCAGCAGCGTCGCCGCGGTGGAATCGATGATGGGACTGCTCGGCTTTGCGCTCGCCACGGGCCTGCTTTACGGACGCTTTTCACGCCCGCAGTCGAAAATACTCTACAGCCGGCACGCGGTCGTTGCGCCGTACAAAGGGGCGACAGGGTTCATGTTCCGCACGTCGAACCTGCGCAGGAACCAGCTCATCGAAGTGGAAGTGGAAGTTTCCATCGGGTTCACCGAACCGGGTTCGCGTTCGCGGAATTTCCTCCAGCTCGATCTCGAACGCAAGCGCATCAATCTTTTTCCCACCAGCTGGACCATCGTTCACCCGATCGACGAGAACAGCCCGTTCTACGGCCGCACACTGGAAGATGTGAAAGGCATGAACCCCGAAATTTTCGTCATCCTCAAAGCGTTCGACGATACGTTTTCCCAGACGATCTATTCGCGCACATCGTACCGCGCCGATGAAATCATTTACGGCGCCAAATTCCTTCCCATGTTCCACCAGCTGGAAAACGGGATCACGCAGCTCGACCTCGGACTGATCGATGCCGTGGAAAAAGTGGAATTACCGCAGATGGAAATGAACCAGCTGGAAACAACCTGACGCAGAAAAATCCAAAAATAAAATTCCAGGTTACGGGCACCTGGTCATTATTCATCCTCAATTACTCACTGGCAATTATCACTCCTCCTTTTTCATGTACATCTCCAGGAAATTCTGTGCGGCCCGCTTCAGGAATTCCACCACGGGATGATCGCTTTCCTTTCCTTCTTCGCCTTTTTTGCCTTCGCGTATTGCATGAAGCGCGGCGTAAGCCAGCTGCGCACCGACGGCTACGAACTTGTTTTCGGCCAGCGTCTCGAGCGTATGCTGCAGCCGTTTCAGGAGCCGCACGGGCCAGAGCGCATTCTTCAGGTTTTCTGCTTCCACAATGATCTCCGCTTTCTGCGTTTCGATCAGTTGTTCCAACCGCTGCTTCTCTTTCCGCAGCCGTTTCATGCTGGTGATCTTACTCATTTTCATCGTCGTCCTCCTCGTCTTGTTCGGTGAATAATGCCTTTACGAAGCTGTCCTGCATTTTCTTTTCAAACACAGATTTGCGAAGCGCCATATAGATCAGCCAGCACAAAAAATAAAAACCGGATACAACGCCGAAACCGATCGCATAATCGCCATAGTGCTTCCCGATCCAGCAGGCCGCCGCCACGTTGAGGAAAAAGAAAAACAGCAGGAAAATTCCCGCCTGTATCGCGCCCGACATAGCTTTTGCAAATGCGATCGCGATCTTTTCGGAGATCAGCAGGCGCATGTATTCCAGCCGCGTTTCGACATGGTCGTTAAGGCGCCTGAACATTCCTGCAAAATCAGGATGTTCCTGTCCTTCGTTCTCTTCTTCGTTTTTCATGTGATCAATTTAAAACAATTACTGAAGCTCTTTTTACGAATAACAAAAATCGTGAACATGCACCGGGATGACATGATGAAACTCAGTTCCGCACAGGGAAGTAATCAGCCGTGGAATTCCTAATCTCCGCCCCACCCGCCGAGGAACAAGGCCAAAAGCGCCAGCAAAAATATCCAGACGGCGCCGGTGAAGAAAAAGCTGTCGAAACGGTCGAGAATTCCGCCGTGACCGGGAATGACGCTACTGAAATCCTTCACGCCGCACATACGTTTGTATTTCGACGCCAGCAGGTCTCCGCCGAGCGCCACCACCGCGAACGGGAAAGCAATGAGAAAATCGCCTGTCCAGCTCACGTCCGGCATCATCCACAGAACAGTGGCATACAGCATGAGGAACCCGCCGATAAAACCTTCCGTGGTTTTTGCCGGACTCGTCACGGGCGCGAGCTTTGTCCTTCCGAGCAATTGCCCGAAAAGCTGGGAAAACGCATCGAAGATCACCACCCAGGTGTAAAACTGCAGCACCAGCGCGCTTCCTGCCATCGGCATGAATGCGCAGAAACCGGCGATGATCATGTAAACGAGAACGGATGCAAGCACCTTCCGAAAGCTGGGTTTTGCCGGTGCGGTTTTCGCCACGCGGATCATCTCGATCAGTCCGCCGGCCAGCAAAACAGGAATGATGTAGCGCGAAAGATCATAAACAATTCCTGCGATCATTCCCGCGATCAGCAGCACGTAAACAAAATACTTCAGCCAGAGCTGGCGTGGAGAAACCTGTTTCTTTTTGCGCACGGAGATCAGGACAATCATCACGGCGCCGACGAGCATGCTTACGCCCACCGCTGTGACCGATTTTGTGAAAACAGCCGGATCAATCGTCTCGCTGATCATAATACAGGCGGAAATCCGTTTTCGGCCATAGGGGAAAACATCTTCCCGTAAGTTTTTTAACGCTTTTTGGGTTCCCCAAATTCAAAATAAAAGGCGTGCTTTCAAAACAATTCAGGCAAATAACACCAATCGGGAACGCCGCGTTGCGAAAATCGCAAATCACTCCTTAGAATTGATGCGTGCCGCTCTTATTTCCCGGAATTCCGCAAAAGATTTCCCATTCCTTTGCACGTTCCGGTTTCGGGGGCACTCCTGCGGTCATAGATTTGCCCTGTCAAACGAAAAATCATCACCATGGCATCTTCGAAAGAAAAAGCAAAACACGCGATCGGCCTGATCGAATCGCTGAAAGGAATTCATGCGCTGGCGGAAGAGTTCCGCAACAAAACGGACAACGTCGCGCCGCGCGATAATTTCCCTATCGAAGAAATGGCTTCGCCGGAAGGAAAAGAGAAGCGCCTCCATTTTCTGAAGGAGACAATCGGCGCTTCGTTCGGTTACCTCGACGGAAAAAAAACCATCACCGACTTTTCATCGATGAAAGGGAACATCGAAAATTTCATCGGGATGACGCAGGTACCCACCGGCGTGATCGGTCCGCTGCGCGTGCTCGGCACTTCAGCGAACGGGGATTTTTACGTTCCGCTCGCCACGAGTGAAGGGGCGCTTGTCGCTTCCTATCACCGCGGCGCAAAAGCCACGCAGCTGAGCGGCGGAGTCACTTCCGTCTGTCTCGTGGAAGGTGTGCAGCGCAGTCCTGTTTTCAATTTCGTCGATATCGGCACCGCGGTTTCTTTTCTTGCGTGGGTCTACCAGCATGAAACGAAGATCCGCTCCATCATCCGCGAGAACAGCAGGCACGCAGAGCTCGCCGACCTGAACGCGAACATCGAAGGGAACCACCTTATCCTCACCTTCGAATACCATACCGGCGACGCTTCCGGGCAGAACATGGTGACGATCTGCACGAACGCCGTATGCATGTACCTCGTGGAGCACGCTCCGTTCAAACCGGTTTCGTGGTACATCGAAGGAAATTATTCCGGCGACAAAAAAGCAACAGCGCTCGCCTTTACATCTGTGCGCGGCAAAAAAATTTCCGCGGAATGCGTGATCCCGAAGATCATCGTGGAAAAAGTGCTGAAGACAACACCCGCCGCCATGGCGGATTACTGGCAGGCATCTACGATGGGCGTCATCCAGAGCGGCGCGATCGGCGCGCAGGGACATGTCGCGAACGGGCTGGCCGCTTTGTTCCTCGCCACGGGACAGGACGTCGCGTGCATCGCGGAAGCTGCAGTGGGAATCACGCGCATGCAGATCAACGCAAGCGGCGATCTTTACACGAGCGTCACGCTGCCGAACCTCATCGTCGGGACCGTGGGCGGCGGAACAGCGCTTCCCACGCAGAAAGAATGCCTCGCGCTCATCGGCTGCGCGGGCGCGGGCAAAGCACGGAAGTTCGCGGAGATTTGCGGGGCCGTTGCGCTGGCCGGTGAAATTTCCATCGCCGCTGCATTATCCGCAGGACATTTCGCCACTGCGCACCAGAAGCTCGGACGAAAATAATTTTTCCGATGACCAACTCATTTTCCATACCCGCGGAAAATTCCGCGCCTTTCCTGAAACGCTTCTGGATCTACCAGAAGGAACGTTTCCCGCTGTTCGGGCACGGACCGCTGGTGGCTTCGTTCAGTTTTTCTGCGATCGCCTATTCCCGCATCTGCCGGGGTGCGGAAGGATTCGTTCCCTGGAGCCGTTACGCGATCGGCATCGTCACGACGATCACGCTTTTCCTGCTCGTGCGCATTTTCGACGAGTTCAAAGACCGCGGGGACGATGAAAAATACAGGCCGGAGCTTCCCGTTCCGCGCGGACTCGTTACGCTGCGCGAGCTGGCGATCCTCGGCGCATGTCTTTTCATTGTGCAGGTTGTGCTGAACGCGGTCTTCTTCCCGAAAATGTTCTTCATCTACTGCATCGTCATCGTCTACCTCTGCCTCATGGGAAAAGAATTTTTCGTTCCCGCCTGGCTGAAAAAGCACCAGTTCTGGTACGTGACGTCGCACATGTTCATTATTCCGCTCATCGACATTTACGCGAGCGGCCTCGACTGGCTCGTGGAAGGGCAGCCTGCCCCGAAAGGACTGATGTTCTTTTTCGCGGTTTCGTATTTCAACGGCATTGTGCTGGAGATTGGGCGGAAGATACGGGTACCGGGAAAAGAAAAAGAAGGCGTGCTCACCTATTCGTCCATGCTCGGTGTGAAAAAAGCGACATGGCTCTGGGTATTCATCCTCGCCGTAACGCTTTCCTGGGCGGTTGCGGCATCGTGGTTCGCCGGTTACGGAAAACCAGGCCTCGTTATAATGGGCGGTATTTTCTGCGTGTGCGTTCTTCCCGCGTTTTTCTTCTTGCAGAAGATGACGGAGAAAAAATCAAAGCTCATCGAATATGCTTCCGCGCTCTGGACGATCGCGATGTATTTTTCACTGGGTGCGATACCCATGATAGCGGAAATGATCAATCATTCATAATTAATACCGGAGGATTTGAAGATCCGGCGGAACGCCCGGGCAACTGAAACCGGTTCACCGGTGATGCACACGGGGAAAAGAACGTTATGAAATTTATTACAGAACATAGTTCAGCGAAAAACGTAACCATCGGCGGTAAGGCCGAAAATCTTTTCGTGCTCGTCCGTGAAGGTTTCGCCGTGCCGGAATTCATTGTCATTCCAAAGGAAGAAGGTTTGTCCTTCATCCCCGAACATGTGCTCCGGCAAAACGATTTCGAAGCGATAAAAAAATGCATCTCGGATTACATTTTCCCGGAAAGCTTTACTGCTTCCGTGCTGGAAGAGTTCCCGGGAGCGGTTTATTTTTCCGTCCGTTCTTCCGCAGCCGACGAAGACGGCGGACAACATTCTTTTGCGGGACAGTTCGAGTCGGAACTTTTTGTAACGAAAGAAACCCTTACCGCTTCCATTAAAAAAGTATGGCTTTCGGCGTACACCGATCGCGTGCGTCTTTACCGTGAGAACAACGGCATCCACTCGAAGCACGGCATCGCGGTGATCATACAGCGAATGCTGGACCCGCAGGTTTCCGGCGTGGCCTTCGGCGTCAACCCGGCCAGCGGCGACCGCAACGAAAAAGTGATCAGCGCGGTTTACGGGCTGGGAGAAGGAATTGTGTCCGGCGATCTCGACGCGGATAATTTTTTCGTGAAGAACAATTCCGTCCGTTCGCAGATCGTGGCGAAAAAAGAGCGCATCGTTTTCGACCTTGTCAACGGTCATGGAACAGTAAAAGAAAATGTACCCGTTGCGCTGCAGGAGAAAGCAGCGCTTTCGGATGACGAAGCGGTGATGATCGCGGGAATGCTCGACCGGCTGAGAGCGATCTACAAACGCCCGCAGGACATCGAGTTTGCGATCGGGAACAAAAAACTTTTTCTCCTTCAAAGCCGGCCCGTTACGACGACCGGGAATCTTCCCGACCCGGAAGGTGAATACATCGTGTGGGACAACAGCAACATCATCGAATCGTACCCCGGTCTTTCCTCTCCCCTCACCTTTTCGTTCATCCGGAAAATGTACGAAGCGGTGTACATCCAGTTCTCCGCCATTATGGGAATTTCAGAAAAAGAGATCGCGGCGCATTCTTCCACGT
>DASTSF010000219.1:0-7893 GCA_035760825.1 Bacteroidia bacterium | reverse complement strand
CGGAATAAACGAGATGAATTGCCCGCTGACAATGATGCGAAGCTCCAACACGGTTTACGTTTCTTATCCCAATGGCGTGGATGCATTTGGAAACACCGCCTATTCCGGCGCGCTCGCCCGGGTGAACAAAACGGTGATCGGGACAGGCATAGAGCTTCGCACCGGCCTGCTTTACCTTTTGCTTTCGCGGGACAAATACAGGTTCCGCATCGCCGATTCGGAGATCATCGGTTTCATCATCGGGGGAAACAAGGAAAAAAGATTCGATTACACGACGAAACAGCGCCTGCCGCTGCCGGGAGGTTTATACTCGTCGCCCTGGATAGGCGGAAGCTATGTGCTCGCGGCCGGGCTCAAAGCCTGCTACAGGATCAATAACCTGATCGATATCGGCGTATCCTATTACCCGCTTTATTACTACATCGATATCGGCGCGTCCATCACCGGGAACACCACCGGTGCGTATATTTCAGGATACGGCGGACATCTCCGTGTAGGGAAGATCTATGCGGATTTCATGGAAGTGAAATTGCCGTCGAAACAAACCGACCGCTGGGATCATGGTCCAACCTATAACGTTTCCGTCAAATACCGCTACGGCAGCAAATGGCATTTCCTTTCCTTCAACTCGATGAACCAAAGAGTGAACACGGACGTGCAGAACAATTCCGGCCTGTTCATGCCGCAGGATGTGGCCGCCAAAGCGCCGGTTCCTCAAAAATGGTGGGTGTACCAGGTCGGCTGGGGAATCATGTTCTGATCAGGAATATCCTGCAGGAGCCGGAAACCGCTCTTCGTTTTTTTTGTTGTCAGTAAACCCGGACAACCTCCTGCTTCGCGTGGCGTTTCAGCTGCTTCGGCAAATGACTGACAATGGATTCCGCCAGTTTGTCGATCAGCGCTTTTTTCAGCTGCGCACGGTGGGTGACAATGCTGATCTCGCGCACCGGTTCCGGCGACCTGAAATACCGCACGGCTTCCTGCTGTTTTGACGTCAGTCCCGGAACGGCAAGCCAGGGCAGGATCGTCATTCCTTCGCCGAGATCGGTCATGCGACGCAATGTTTCGATGCTCCCGCTTTTGTAATCGAGTCTCAGCTCGCCCGCTTTTTCCTTTCGCGCCGCACAGATATGCAGCACCTGCGTGCGCATGCAATGCCCGTCGGCGAGCAGCCACACTTTCGTCACGTCGATATCTTCGGCTTTCAGCTGCTTTTTATTCCACAGCGTATTTTTCCTCGACAGGTAAGCGACAAAGGGTTCGTTGTACAACGGCATTTCGTTTAGCGAATGCTCGCCCAGCGGCGTGGCGAGAATGCCGCAGTCGATCGCTTCCTCCTTCAGCGCACGGACGATATTCTCCGTCGTCATCTCCTCGATGACCATGTGAACGTCGGGAAATTTTTCGGCGAACTTTTCGGCGAACAATGGAATAAGGTACGGCGCAACCGTCGGGATAATGGCGATGTGCAGCGTTCCCGCGATGTCGCCCTTCGTGGCTGCGATCACCTCTTTGAGTCTTTTCTGCTCACGCAAAACCACGCGCGCCTGTTCGATGAATAATTTTCCCGCGTCTGTCAGCGCAACGGGCTGCCGGCTGCGGTCGAACAGCGTGATGCCTGCTTCATCCTCCAGCTTTTTCACCTGCATGCTGAGCGTAGGTTGCGTGACGAAGCATTTTTCGGCGGCCGTCACGAAGCTGCCCCACTGCGCCACCGCCGACGCATATTCCAACTGCTGTAAAGTCATAGATGTAATTTATTATTTCACAAAAATAATTGATTTTGATTATACTAAAAATGAGGAGCAGAACTGTCCGAACCTCGCGATCATTGGCCGGAAAAAAAACGTCGTCGGAAAGCTTTCCGGAAAAAGGACGCCTTATTAACATTCCGCCCTATTTTTCCACACCTAAGCACAAAGCGCGGATGGCCTCTACCTTTGGCGCATGAAATTCTTCAGGAAAACAGTCTCGGTCCTCAGTAATAAATACCTGCTCACCATCCTTGCCTTCACCACGTGGATATTTTTCTTCGACCGCAACGATGTTTTTTCCCAGGTCGACCGCCGCGCCGAAGTGAAGAAGCTGCAGCAGGAAGCGGATTATTACCGGAACGAGATCGCGAACAACAAGTCGGAGATCAGCGAGCTGAAAAGCAATCCCAAAGAGCTGGAACGTTTTGCGCGTGAACATTACCTGATGAAAAGAGACGGGGAAGATATTTTCGTGGTGGTGGAAGACTCCGCCAAATAATCTTGAATGCCGGATTCTTAATTGCGGATCAAACGGGAAAAAAGCTTCCCCGCCCGGTCGTTCCAAACGCATGATTCAGATTTTACTGCCGGTATTCCCCGAACACCCCGCGCATTACATCGGCGATTTCACCGAGCGTTGCATACGCTTCCACCGCTTCGAGGATCCCGGGCATCAGATTTTCGCTTCCTTTCGCGGCTGACTCGATCTTTCCCAGCAGCATTTTTACTTTCGGATTGTCGCGCGTCGCCTTCACCTTCCTGATCTTTTCCACCTGCGTCAGGCGTATGCTGTCGTCGATCGTAAGCAGGTTCTCCATTGCTTTTTCCTTCACCTGGAACCTGTTCACGCCGACGATGATCTTTTCTCCGCCCTGGATCGCCGCCTGGTAGGCATAGGAAGCTGCCGCAATTTCGTCCTGCATGAAACCCTGCTCGATCGCCGCCACCGATCCGCCCATTGCATCGATCTGCCGAATGTATTCCCACGCCTTCGCCTCCACTTCATCCGTCAGCGCTTCCACCATCCACGAGCCGGCCAGCGGATCGACCGATTCCGGTGCGCCGCTTTCCCAGGCAATGATCTGCTGCGTGCGCAGCGCGATACGCGCCGCCTCTTCCGTGGGAAGCGCGAGCGCCTCGTCGAAACCGTTCGTGTGCAGCGACTGCGTTCCGCCCATCACCGCTGAAAGCGCCTGCAGCGTGACACGGATGATGTTGTTTTGCGGCTGCTGCGCCGTAAGCGTGGAGCCGCCGGTCTGCGTATGGAAACGAAGCATCATCGCACGCGGATCCTTCGCACCGAGCTCCTTTGTGATCTTCGCCCACATTCTCCGCGCCGCCCGGAACTTGGCCACTTCCTCGAAGAAATTATTGTGCGCGTTGAAGAAGAAGGAAAGCCGTTTTGCAAACACGTCGATGTCGAGTCCTTTATCCAGCGCAGCTTTCAGGTAAGCCTTCCCGTTCGCGAGCGTGAACGCCAGCTCCTGCACCGCTGTGGAACCCGCCTCGCGGATGTGGTAACCGGAAATGGAGATCGTATTCCACTTCGGCACTTCCCGCGAGCAGTATTCAAAAATATCGGTGATGATGCGCATGGACGCCTTCGGCGGATAGATGTACGTGCCGCGGGCCGCGTATTCTTTCAGCAGGTCGTTCTGGATCGTCCCTGATATTTTTTTCAGATCGGCGCCCTGCTTTTTCGCGAGCGCAATGTACATGCTCAGCAGGATCGACGCCGTTGAGTTGATGGTCATCGACGTGGTGACGTCTTCCAGCTTAATGCCGTCGAAAAGGATCTCGATATCCGCCAGCGAATCGATCGCCACGCCGGATTTCCCCACTTCTCCTTCGGAAAACGCGTGATCGGAATCGTAACCGATCTGCGTGGGAAGGTCGAACGCGACAGATAACCCGGTGGTCCCGTTCTTCAGCAGGTAATGATAGCGCTTGTTGGATTCTTCCGCTGTTGAAAAGCCGGCATACTGGCGCATCGTCCACAATTTGCCCCGGTACATGTCCGGCTGCACACCGCGTGTGAACGGGAATTCGCCCGGCTGCTCTTCCGGGATATCTTTTTTCGGGTAAACGCGCTTTATCTCTATACCGGAATCGGTACAGAATTTTTTCTGCTGCTCCTCGGTTTTCTTATTCATGGAAATACGTTCAGAACTCAGAACTCATCACTCTGAATTCAGAATTAAAACACCTGTCCCACTTCTTTCTTGATGTACTCCAGCGCCACCTGCGTGGGAAGCTTTTCGATCTGCTGCGAGATCTGGAGGATCATCTGGCTGAGATCAACTCCTGTGGCCGTATCGGGCAGCTTTGACGCCGCAACGTTGACGAGCTTCGTCACTTCTTCCTTCGCCGTTTTCACCATTTCCCAGGCGTGGTTCGACATGTAGATCTGCTGGGAAAGATTGTGCTCGAATTCAGTGCGGATCACCTTGGTGAGTTCCGACTGGAGCAACCGCGCGCTCATGCCGCTTTTGTGCGTACGCGTGATCAGTGTATTCGGGTTGATGCGTTCGAGGAAAATCGCGATGCGTTCGTAAGCCTGGAGGCGCATGGGCGTAACGACGTTCTGGTTCGCCAGGCGGATCTCCGCGAGGCGGCGCTTCGTTTCCGTTTCGAGAAAATTCTTGACGATGAGGTAACAGCCTGCAAAAACCACCAGCGAAGGCAGTATATATTTCATCAGTTCAATGGCAACGTCCATAAAGTGTTTCGTTTGCTTGGGTCACGTGTTTGTTGAGCCTCGTAAAAATAAGGATTTCCGCATTATCCGCCTTTTCACGTAACATTCCCCATTTATTTTTCGTAAATTCAGGTTCCGTATGTTGCGAAAGCATCCATACCTGGTCATTTTGACCCTGACCGTAACCGCTTTGGGGCTGTTACAGCAGTCGTACGAACCTTCACAGGTCTACCACGATTCGCTGGGCTATGCGCTTATTCCCGGACCCAACAGCTCGCCGGTTTCCTATTTCACCGTTCGGACATACGACGACCCGGCGCAGGGAATTTCCTCCACACCCATCACGCGCAACGAATTCCTCGCCATCGCTTCGGGATGGGGAACGAGCTCCGTCAACCCGAAAAATGAAAACCTTTTCGCGAAATACGGCGTGCAGAACTGCGGTTATTTTCCGGACACGATCATCCGGCACGTGCTTTACAAAGGCGGTGTGGCCTGCTCGCCCGTCGACAACCTGTGGCGGCTTTACTGCGGCGAATATCCTTTTTTCATCCAGTCGCCTGTAGCCGATACGCTGCACAAGCAGGATATCCAGGACCCGGGCGTTTCCGATGCCGGCTGGGCGAATGACACGCTGCGGCCTTCCGACGGACAGATCGGCATTCTCCAGGGTTATGGCGTACGTTTTTTCACGGACATCATTTACGGTGAAAATGCGTTCCACCTGCTGCACGACATGCAGGATCCGGCGTGGGTGTCGAATTACAAATCGCATTAAGTTTTTGCAACCCTCCCTCCGATTCTTATTTCTTAATCCTTCCTCATCAATTCCTAATTCTTCCCGTACCTTTAGCCTCCTCACATTTCCCGCGTATGACGCATCTTTCAGACCGGATCAGCAGGCTCAGCGAATCGCAGACGATTGCAATGGCAAGAAAAAGCCGCGAACTGATCGCCAAAGGAATCGACATCATCAGCCTCAGTCTCGGCGAGCCTGATTTCAAAACGCCGGACGTCATCAAGAAGGCGGCGGAAGAAGCGATCGAGCACGACTTCAGCTATTACACGCATGTTTCGGGCTACCTCGAACTGCGTGAAGCCATCTGTGAAAAATTCAGGCGCGACAACGGCCTGGCGTATTCTCCCGACCAGGTGATGGTTTCCTCCGGCGCGAAACAGGCGATCGCAAACGCTGTGCTCAGCCTCGTAAATCCGGGTGACGAAGTCATCGTGCCCTCGCCTTATTGGGTCAGCTACCTCGAGATCATCAAGCTGGCGGAAGGCGTGCCCGTCATTATCAAGTCATCGATCGAAAACGATTTCAAGGTCACCGCGGAGCAGATCGCCAAAGCGATCACGCCTAAAACGCGCCTGATGATCTTCAGCACTCCATGCAACCCGACCGGCAGCGTGTATTCGAAAGAAGAGCTGCGCGGGATCGCGGAAGTCATCGCGAAGCAGCCGGAATGCTACATCATCTCCGACGAGATCTACGAGCACATCAATTTCGCCGGCGGCCTCGAAAGCATGGCGCAGTTCGATTTCATTTACGACCGCACGGTCACCATCAACGGCGTTTCGAAAGGCTTCGCCATGACCGGCTGGCGCGGAGGAATTCTCGCCGCACCGAAATGGATCGCACAGGCCTGTGATAAAATGCAGGGACAATTCACCTCCGCCACTTCTTCCATCACGCAGAAAGCGATGCACGCGGCGATGCTTATGGATCCCGCCACCACGCATCCCATGCGCGACGCGTTCAGGCGCAGGCGCGACCTCATGCTCGCGGGCATGAAAGAAATTCCCGGGCTGAAGCTGAATGTTCCCGACGGTGCGTTCTATCTCTTCCCGGAAGTGAGCGCGTATTTCGGAAAAAAATACGGCGATCACGTGATCGGCAACGCAACCGATCTCAGCCTGTATCTCCTCGACCAGGCACACGTGGCTATTGTTCCCGGCGCGGCGTTCGGTGATGACAATTACATCCGCATTTCTTACGCCACTTCCGATGACAAGCTCACGGAAGCCGTGCGGCGGATGAAAGACGCACTCGCAAAATTATCCTGAAGAAATCCGGCTAAAAAAAAGCGGAACCGTGCGTCCGCTTTTTTTGTGGAATTATTTCGGCTGGTCCTTTTTCTTCCCGAAACGTTCACCGAGCGAACCGAGCCCGTCGATGATCTTGCGCAGCAGGTCGAAATACAGCGTGATGAACATGAGCAGCGACATCGACCACAGTACGCCGATGTTGAACCAGAACGTGGAAATGTACGTGCCGAAGAATCTTTTCCTGGGCGCGTAGAAATGCGCATTGCCGATGTCCGACTGGTAAGGTTCGAGGAAAACGGGATCGGCGCGCTGGATGAGAATTCCGTCCTGCTCGAGCAGCTTGTTGAACTCGTTCTTGTTCGTCACCATGTCGCCGAGACCTTCGTTGTAATAATCATTTTTCAGGTCGACGAAAGCTGTTTTTCCGCCCCTCTCGAGATTGTGCACTTCCTGGTCGCGTTTGCCGCTGTTGAAGTTGAATATCTTGATGTAAACGGAATTCACGAGGTTGAGGTAATCACGCATGTGATTGGCCTCGTTCGTTCCGAAAGCCGAATATTTTGTTTTTGCAATGCTGTCGGCGAGCAGGTCGAGCTGGGCCCGCAGCTGTTTTCCGAGCGGTGCGATCTTCGCGGGTTTGCGCGTGGAAAAATCCACGAGCCGCATCAGGTCGGAAGCGATCTCGTCCTTCAGCAGGCTGACATCAACCATCTGCTCGTTCGCCATGGAATCTTCCTTCGTGCGGAGAATTCCTTTTTCCGCATCTGCATAGCCTTTCGGCGTAACGGACTTCCCGTTCGTTTCGCATTTATCGATGATGCCGCGGAGGTGCGGGATCCAGTAATTTTTCCGGAAATCCGTGTAGCTCATCATCTCATCGTACGCGTAAAAATGGCGCTCGAACTTGTTGTCGATGAACTGGTCGACCGCAAGCGCTTCGAACGCCCAGCGGGAGGCCATCATGTTGCCGGCGACGGGAACGTTTTTCTGCGACGTGATCGTCGGGTTGAGCTTTTCGAATTTCACGATCACACCGCTGAGCAGAAGCTGGGGAATGATCAGGAACGGAATGAGAATGTAGATCGTCACGGCGGAATTGAACGCCGAAGAAATGTTCAGTCCCAGCATATTCGCGAAGCAGGACGTGGTGAACAGCACGAGCCAGTAATCCACCCACATGCCTTTGATGCCGAGAACGAGATTTCCCACGAGAACGAACGTCGCCGTCTGTATCGCGGAAAGGATGAACATGATGGAAATTTTCGAGAAGAGGTAGCTCGTTTTGCTCAGGTTGAGGAACGATTCACGCTTCAGTATTTTCCGGTCGCGGATGATCTCCTCTGCGCTCACCGTAAGCCCGATGAACAACGCCACCACGACCGACATGAAAAG
>DASTSF010000218.1:0-2457 GCA_035760825.1 Bacteroidia bacterium | reverse complement strand
GAAGACGGCGTCTATCACGATGCGGTGATCGCTCTTCAGCGCGGAGATGTCATTTTCCTTCGCCAGCTCTGTTGCCACAACGCCGCATTTTTTCAGTCGCTCAAGATTCACGGAAAAATCCGCAGAATCTTTGGCGGAGGGACGCACGACATAAACACTCACATTGTATTTCCGTTCATGCAGCAGGCGGGCGATCGCAAGACCGTCGCCCCCGTTGTTCCCGTTGCCGCAGAAGACAGCCACCGGGTTTTCGTTCCCGTAACGTGCGGCGATCCAGTCGGTGCATTTCCCGGCAGCGCGTTCCATAAGGTCGACCGAACTTACCGGTTCGTGCGATATCGTGTACTGATCGGCGGCCCTGGTCTGTGCTGTGCTGAGTATTTTCATGGAAGCGTTTGCGCTTTTAATCGTGTCAGAAAGAATGGAACGGGTCTTCCCTCGTGATCGCGAGGCAGATGATGAACAACAGGATCAGTGCGCCGAGCAACGTCCCGGTGAGTGCGCATACTTTTCCGGCCTTCGCGTTGCGGATGTCGGATTCGCGGAATGCGCCCGGGTTGTTTTCGGCGTTCTTCACCGCGTTCCCGCCCATGATCATCGCAATTACACCGAGCGCTATACCGGGGACGCCGAGGCAAAGTGCGCCGATAATGGAAAGTATTCCCATAACGAGCGAGGAACTTGCGTTGGGCAGCTCCCTGGGCTGGTGATACGGAATGTTCGCGCCGGGCGGTTTCCGGAATTGATTTCCCGGGTTGTCGGGTGGAAACGGAGGTATCATCGGAGAAAATTACAAAACAATATCAAGCGTGGTGATAAATGTGCGTCATGTGAATGACATAGCTGACGACGATCACGGCCACGGAAAAAATAAAAAGCCATTTCACGATGATGCCGCCTTTTTCAAATTTGAAAATAAGATGAATGAAGAGGAAAACAAATGTGGACAGGATGGGAATGAGCGCCGGGTAGAGATGAACGCTTTCGAAAAACTCGCCGCGAAGAAGAAGAACAAGCGAACGCTGGAATCCGCAGCCGGGACAGTCGAATCCCGTCAGTGATCTGTACGGGCACGACAGCATGTGGTTTTCGAGCCAGTCGGCGAGTCCCATGGAAATAAAAAAAGGCCGGAAAATTTCCGGCCTTCAGTTTTTGATCGGATTAATGGAAATTCTGCCAGGGCATAGTGCTCAGCGCCGATCCGAAGAAGGCGAGCTCTACGATAACCCACGCCATCGTGATACCGGAAAGAATGGTCCCGATGATCGCGCACACGCGGCCTGCTTTCAGGTTGTTGTAGGATTTCAACGTCCACGCGTTCGGGTTTTCCGTGTACAGGCTGTTCGCTTTTCCGGCAAGCACGAGTGCGATGATACCGCAGACAAGTCCGGGCAAACCGTCGCAAAGACAGGCTACGATGGAAATGATGCCCAGCACAAGAACGGCCGTCGAATTCGGCAGGTCATTCTGCGTGCCGAAAGGTCCCGGGTTGGGAAACGAAGATTGCTGAAAAGGATTTCC
Source organism: Bacteroidia bacterium (assembly GCA_035760825.1). Taxonomy (GTDB): domain Bacteria; phylum Bacteroidota; class Bacteroidia; order Palsa-965; family Palsa-965. The sequence continues at coordinate 936 of DASTSF010000218.1, read as the reverse complement.
TCCCGAAGGCGGCGGAGGCGGAAATGGTGGGTTTTGATTGTCCATAAGGTGTGTTGTGTTGTTTGGTTTTTGTTGCCGTCTAAGGTATAAAAATCATCGAAAGGGGAAAGCCAGGGGGAAATAATTTGAGACCGGCGGCTTTTGTTATTCTTCCCGCAGGTGTTCTTTCAATTCCTCCTTCAGCCGGTAGAAATACTTCAGCTTGTTTTCAAGCACCAGTTCTTCGGGCTTCTTCCTGGCCTTCTGCGGCGGATCGAAACTGCCCGTGATGATTTTTATAGTGACCACATCTCCTTCCGAGACGTCCCTGAGCAGCCAGTCAACATGCGTATTTGCAGCGGAATCAAGTCCGCCTGCGCTGAGCGTAACTTCCTCTTTTCCCGGCTCAGTTTCCCGGCAGACAGAAGTTAACATGCAGGTGGTTACGTATTAGTTCTCATCGATGCCGGCACGGCAAAGTGTTTCGCCGTTAAGCGCAATTTCGAATCCGTAGCTCATGGTTCGGTAAAAAGTTTGGTACAGGTTTCATGTCGTCTGATCTGCCCGCCGGATTTGCCGAAACGCAGCAGCGGGTCAGGTCGCAGGTCTGTGAATTTCATTCCTGCAATTTACCTGTTATCCGGGAAGGCCGTTCCGTCTGATAAACTCTGTTTAACGGCCTTGATTGCCCCGTTTTTTTTGCTTTTCTTTGATGATCAACGTCCCTCCGAAAATTAACAAACTTCATCTTTAAGCATGAAAAATACTACGAAGCTTGTAATGGCTTTCATCGCGTTGTGTGCAGCACCGAAAGTGTTTGCACAGACGCCTGATCTCAATGTCACGTTCCGCGCACATTACCAGTATGCATCGCCGCACGAATGCGCCAATATCTGCGGTTACGTGGATTCGCTGGGAAATGAATATGCGCTCGTGGGTGAGGACATCGGCATGTCC
>DASTSF010000217.1:0-4315 GCA_035760825.1 Bacteroidia bacterium | reverse complement strand
CGTCCCGTAGCAGCATCGATGCAGGTCATCTCCAGCTGGGAAATGAGCACGATCTTCCCGTCCTCGCAATCGAACCACTGGAAGCCAAACTGCGGGTTTCCTTTATCGAATTCTTCCCCGAACGCACCTTCCTGGTAGGCTTTGGCGGGAGTGAAGAAAAAATCATTGAGACGAAGGTGCCACATCTCCGCAAAACCATCTTTACCGTAATGCACTTTCGTCAGCAGCATTTTTGCCGTATCGGAAATATTCGAAGCGTGAAGGATGAAAAAATTCCCGGGCCCGTCCGACAAAAGAGCGTCTTCCGGGTAACGCGTACGCTCCCGGCTGATGCGCTTCACTTCCCGCGTTGCCTGGTCCACCCTCCGCTGCAGCGCGCGCACCTGGTCAAGCGCCTCGTGCTCCTCCGGCGTTTTCGCCTGGAACATGAGCACATCGTTTTTCAGCGTGGGGAAATGTGCAAACAATATCGCCAGCGAATCGTTGAGCGCGGTGGCAATGCGTTGCAGGCTGTCGGAAGCGGTCTTCTTGCGCGCCGCCTCGTGCCGCGGATCGTTGTCGATCACGAACTGGCCCGAGAGGTATGAAAATCTCGCCGTGGAATCTTCCTCGTGCAGCATCAGCTTGCGGCGGCTGCCGGACGAAAGGGAAAAATAGCGCTCGTCGGAAAATTTCCCGGAAACGGAAAGGTAATTGACGGCGAGACTGTAATCATGGATATCGTTCTCCGTTTTCTCCAGCGTGTTTTTATCCGGATCGTAATAATAATGATAGCCCTGCATGTCCGTGATCATCACCAGCCCGTTCCTCGCCTTCCAGCCGTAGTTCTCTTTCAATTTCGTCCAGTCGGGGCGGGCGAAGTCGAAATTCTTCAGCGGACCCGAAGCAGACAGGGCCGCCTCGTTCTGGATGACGTCCAGCGTTTTCGGGTTGCGGCAATGAAGACCGAGCGCGGGATCGATGCTGTACACCCACAATTTCCCGGGCGTGCACCCGAGGATCACAAATGCTTTTTCGATGCCGTGCCCCATGTTCACGCGCGAAAGCAGCTTTCCCGTGGCCAGGTCATAGGAGGAAATACGGCATTCGTTATAGCCTGTGAAATTCGTGACGCTGCCGTTCGTCTCCTTGCTCTGCACCTGGAAAACATCTTCGCGGGTAATGATCATTTTTCCTTCCGCTCCCGAATAGAAGATCGCCACACCGACATCGTCGGCACGGTCTTCCATCACGTCCTTGTGAAAGCATGACGCCAGCGGAAGAAGAAAAAGCAGGAAAAGAAACCGTTTCATGAGTTGGGCATGCAAGTTACGAAACGGGAAGTTCCGCCACGAAACGATATTGACGAGGGGGATGATCACCACCCGTATTTGCTTTTCAGCAGGCGTTTCCCACGCCCGCCGGCTACCTGTTCTTTTTTGAAGCAGGGGCCTTCTTCCCGTTCGTCACCAGCAATGCGGTTTCGCGGGCAATGCCGATCTGTGCGATGGAACCGCTGTTGAATTTCAGGAAATCCGTTTCGATGCCGTCGCTGAAAATAACACCGCCCGAAGGCATGAGCGATTCGATGTTGAGCCTGTCGCGCCCGGTAATGAGACCTGCCACGATTCCCGTCTGTGTGCGCACACTGCGGAACGGTTCCCGCACGGCGAAAAGCAATTCATTCTCATGCAGGTCGGGTTGTTTCGGCCGCAGGTTCTTTTCGAACAAACCGGTAACCCCATAAGCCATATTGAATACCGAGCTCAGCCAGCCCGTGCTGCCGGCCGGCGTGGAAACGATGAGACCGCTGGACGACTGTTCTTCCGTCCTGTCATTATAGGAAATGCGGTAACGCGCCGAAACATGCGTCGAAGCGCCGATGAAAAGATCATTGAAAGCGAGCAGTCGCTGACCGTCGTTCAGTCTTGCTTCTGCAAAATGCATCGTGCGCGAATGGAATTTCCCGCTCATCACACTTTCAACGGCCGCATCGAAATCGGACACGTCGAACGGAAGGAGGATGCCGTCGTAACGCGCCTTGTCGGGATTTACCGCGACGATGGGCACGCCGCCCGAATATTTCGCCGTGTTCGCGACAAGCCCGTCCTGCCCGATCACGACAATGACGTTCTTTTCCGAAAAAATAAAGGAAGGCACATACGCACGGTCGACGACCTTATGCCTGATGATCTTCGAAAGACGGGCCTGCAGCGCATTCAGCGAATCATGGAACGTTTCATCCTCCTCTTCATAATCTGCAAAGTTCCCGCCGAGACGCTCGATGTAGAATTTCGCCTGCGCTTTCGTATTAAAACGTTCGATCAGCGTTTCGAGCCGTGTCTTGTTCCGGACGATGATCGCGTACTCGACATTCATTGCTGTTTCTTGTCGTTCAGGATGGAATCCAGCAGCTCGGGACTGATATTGATGTGGGCGATCTTCTGCGCGTTTTCAGCCAGCTCGCGGAAGGCGAGCGAAATATTGAACCTCGGATCGGAATTATTATTGAGCGCGGTGAGCGTTTTCCAGTCGATCTCCTTGTATGGTTTCAGCGTCGTTGCGATCACGTAGCCCTGTGTATCGGCTTCCTTGCGGTCGTTTTCCGTTTTCTGCCCGATCAGCTGTTTGCGCTGGTTCTCGACGGCGATATCCGCGTCCAGCTTCATCTCGCGCAGCTTGCGGTCGTTCTCGGCCTTCTGCACCTCCGATTCCATTTTCTTCTCGGCGATCTGTTTTTGCTTTTCCTCTACGGCGATCTCGGTGTTCAGTTCCGACTCCTTGATCTTACGCTCCTGCTCCACGGCGAAATTCCTTCTTTCGTAAATCGCCTGGTCGGCCTCCTGCTGCAGCTTTTCGCGCGTTTCCGTTTCCAGTGCGCGCGCCATTTCCGGCGTGGCTTTCACCGCGAGAATATTCGCGCCGAGGATCTCAACCCCCAGCAGGCTGATGGCCGAGGATGATTTCAGTCCCTCAAGAATTTTTTCCTCTATCGCTTTGGCTGAACGGATGGCTTCTTTGAGCTTGATGCCATGAATGAAGGAAGACGTGGCTGTCTGCGCTTCATTGATGATGCGCTGGTTCAGCTTCTCGATGTCGTTCTTCTTGTATTTCCCGTTATCGCTCACCGTGAAATCGAGCACGTCCGCCAGCATTTTCGGCTTGCTGATCTTGTAACTGATCTGTCCCTGGATCGAAACGGTCTGGTAATCGTTCGTCGATTCGTTGAAGATGAACGGAAGATCGTTGCTGCCCATGGGAATGGCAACGATGGAGCTGTTGGGTACAAAATAGAAAAAGGAAAGCCCGCGGCCTTCCCGTTTGATCGCACCGTTCCTGAAATGAAGAACGTACGTCATGGAATCGAACTTGATGTGGACAATGCCGAACATGGAATGAGGTTTTGAATGATGAATTGCAGACGCAAGTTACAAAACGGCGGAAACAGCGTATTGTTCAGATTCCAGGTCCGCGTTCCGGGTTCAAAATTGACAAGCTGGAAAATTGAAAAGATCGAAAAGTTGGAAAGTTGAAAGTTAGAAAGTCAAAACCACGAAGAACACAAAGCATTTTCACAAAGCGCACGAAGGAAAACATAAATCATTCAAACTAAACCCGAAACCTGAAACCGTTTTAACCACGAAGGCATAAAGAAAATCCGGGCAGGAATAAATCCGGGACTCCAAACTGTTTCCGCTTCGCCCCGACTGCAGTTTTTTCTCATGCAGCTTACCGACTTTGCGGGAATTTCTTTTGCAACACAAGGAACACGCGGCAAACGGGAAACCGGGAACTACCCCTTATACTCCCGCATCACGTCCCGCTGCAGTTCCTTCAGCTCTCCTTTCCGGAAATAGCGGATCTTTTTCAGCCACAGCACCATCGCGTTCCAGTGAATGAGGAAAATAATTTTCAGCGTGATGAACGGGAAACGGAAAAAATAAGCGACGAGCCTTCCCGTCGTCAGCGCTTTCTTTTCGCCGGTGAGCGTGCTGATGAAAAACCGGTTGCCGTCCTTGTAATCGTCAATGCGGATGTTCATTTTCTCCCCGGGAAGCTCCAGGCTGAAATCGAATTCCGCATCGTGGTCGATAAAGGGTGAAACGTAGAAATACTTCGGCACGCGCAGGTGAAATTTTCTCCCGTCGAAATTTTCTTTCCCGATATAATACAGTTTCATCTCCCGGAACGTGTTCGACACTTCCGCCACGGCACACAACGGTTCGCCCTTTTCGCCGTAACAGAAATAAAAGGAAACCGGGTTGAATACATAGCCCAGCAGGCGGAGGTTGGTAATGAGCAGCACACGCGCAGGCGGTTTTTCCATCCCGTTCTT
>DASTSF010000216.1:0-2409 GCA_035760825.1 Bacteroidia bacterium | reverse complement strand
GATGAGGAACGTGTACAGCGGTCCGAGAAACGACAACGCCCGGTGCGTTCCCAAAATCCCGTCGGTGATGATCTCCAGCACCTCGATGTTGATGATGACAAAACCGGCGTACACGAAAATGTGCATGATGCCGGCAACGGGACGCGTCACCATTTTCGATTGCCCGAGGGCGACGCGCATCATCGTTTTCCAGCGTTCGGATCTGTGATCGCTGCGGTCCTCGTCGCGGCCGATGAGAATGTTCCTGCGGATCTTCCGGACATTGATGGTGAACCACGTCACACCCGCGATGAAAAGAAGAAGAAAAATAATGTTGCCGGCGTATTCCATACGTTCTGAACCTGGTTAGGGCCCGTTGCCGGGCGGTGGATTGCCTCCGTTGTTCGGGTTCTGGTTCTTTTTCGGTTTGTCTTTTTTACCGAAAATGGAGAAATAACGGCCGGGATATTTTTTCATATCCGTCAGCAATGCGTCGAGGTCGGCGCTGGACTGCGTGAGGTCCGTATACAGCTTTTTATCGTTCACGAGCATGCCGATGGAGCCCTGTCCCGTGTTGATCTTGTCCATGATGACGGCGACGCGGGCCATCACGGCGCTGGCGGAATCGATCGTTGTTTTGAGCCTGGATTTCGCGAGACTGTCGCTGATGTTGGCGAAGTTGTTGATCGCACGCGACAACGGTTCGTTGTTGTTCGCGAGGTTGGTGCTGATGGACTGAACTTTCGTCAGGATGTCGGAGAATTTCACCTTTTCGGTGGCCACCATCGAATCGAGGCGCAGCGAGGTTTTCTCGAACGTGGCGAGCGAAGTGCGTATGCTGGCGAAGCTCGATACGAGGTCCTGGCGCGCATTCTGGTTGAGCACGGCCTGGAAGATCTGCACGACGGAATCGACGGAAGAAACAAGTCCTTCCAGCTTTTTCTTCAGCGGCAGCACCATCTCGCTCACCTGGTCTTTCAGTCCCGATTCATTGGCACCGATAAGCGTATCGCCGTCCTTCACTTTTTCTGTTCCGGACATGGCAGCGATCTGGATCGCTTTGTAACCGAGCAGTCCATCGCTGAAGATCATCGCTGTCGAACGTTTCGTAATGATCGCGTTATCGTCCGTAATGATGAAATGCACGACGAGCTTGTTCGTTTTCGGATCGAGATGGATGTCACGCACGGTTCCCACTTTGAACCCGTTGATCTGGACTGTATTGTTGGAGGTAAGTCCATCCACGTGATCATAGACGGCATAAAGGTCCATGTCGGTGGAAAAAATATCCCGTCCTTTCAGGAAATTGAACCCATAAATGAGCAGGCCGACGGCCAGCACGACGACGATTCCGGTTTTAAGCTCTTTACTGTACTTCAAAATAGCGGGCTGTTAAAGGGAAAGCAAAAATAAGAAATAAAGGCGGAGCCCACTTTTATTTGCCCCCGTTCTGCTTCTTCGCTTCATCGATGGTGATGCGGTTCCCGTTCTTGTCGAATGCAACAATGAACGCCTGGTCGAATCCCTGTTTTTTCAGGTCTGCCTGGCGCCGGGAGGCGTCGGCCATGGTGAGGTATTTACCTGCCGTGTATTTGTACACGCCGCCCTGCACGTAATGCCACGTATCCGTCACGCCTTTGAACTGGGCTGAATTGGCGTCAATGGGCTTATCCGAAGCGATGATCTGCACCCGGTACACAACGCCGGTCGTTGCAGGATGCGTAACGACGGAATCTTTGGGCGGATCGCTATTTTTCACGGGCGTGGAATCAGCAGGCGGAACAGGTTTTACCGTATCGGGAGCGGGTGGAGGCGTATGCTTTGCACCAGCCGTGCCGTTCATGATCGCAACGTAGTTCACGGGCTTTTTCAGTCCGGATGTATCGCCCGCGTCGGGTTGCCAGGGCTTCATGTTCTCGATCGCGTCGTCATATTTATGCGGCGTGCCTTCTATTTCATCTTTCCATGCGCGGAAAGCGCGGAAAATACTTGAAGCCATATAATTCTGTCCTTTATCGCTGTTGAGGAAACGTTCTTCCGAGGGACTTGACAGGAATCCTGTTTCGATGAGCACCGATGGCATGCTGGTTTTCCACAGCACGAGGAACCCGGCCTGCTTCACGCCTTTGTCGTCGCGGCCCGCCTTCGTGCTGAACTGCTGCTGGCACAGCTGCGCGAAGCGCATGCTCTGCTCGAGGTAGAGATTCTGGTAGGCGCTGAGGATGATGGTGGCTTCATCGGAACTGATGGCCATGTTGTATTTCTGCTGGTAATTGTCCTCGTACATGGCGGCGTCATTCTCGCGCTTGGCCACTTCGAGGTTTCCTTCCGTCTTGTGCAATCCCATCACGTATGTTTCCGATCCGTTCGCTTCTTCGTTGCAGACGTCCTTTTTTGTTTTTTTATCTCTTACGCAGGCGGAATTGCAGT
>DASTSF010000215.1:0-2081 GCA_035760825.1 Bacteroidia bacterium | reverse complement strand
ATTATTGCATCACGTGGCAGCGAGCTCGCGCTGTGGCAGGCGAATTTCGTGCAGGAAGAGCTGAAACGCATCGGCGTTGTTGCCGAAATACGCATTTACAAAACGCAGGGCGACGCGATCCAGGATCTCAGCTTCGACAAGCTGGAAGGAAAAGGGTTTTTCACGAAAGAGATCGAAGAAGCGCTGCTGAAAAAAGAAGCGGACCTTGCCGTTCATTCGCACAAAGACCTTCCCACGGAATCGCCCGCGGGATTATCCGTCGCCGCCGTTTCCTACCGGGAAAACCCGAAAGAGATGATCCTCGTGCGCAGGGAAGCCGTGGATGTGCGGAAAAAATTCCGTTTCCGCCAGGGCGCGGTTGTCGGCACTTCTTCTGCGCGGAGAAAATCGCAGCTGCTCGCTTTTCGTCCCGACATCGTGCTGAAAGATCTGCGCGGAAATGTTCCCACGCGTGTGCAGAAGCTCCGCGACGGGCACTACGACGCGATCCTTGTCGCAGCCGCCGGCATCGAACGTCTCGGACTCGATCTCCGTGAATTCCACGTGGAAGAGCCGGATGTGCACGAATTTGTTCCCGCCCCTGCGCAGGGCGTGCTGGCGCTGCAGACGCGCAGCGACGACAACGAGCTGATCGCGCTTCTGAAAAAACTCGACCACGAAGAAGTGAAAGCGTGCATCCGCGTGGAGCGGAAAATACTCAACCTTTTCGACGGCGGATGCCAGCTTCCCCTCGGCGTACATTGCACGAAGGAGGAAGACCTGTTCAAAATTCATGCAGCTTACGCGGAAGCGTGGGACAAACCGCTCCGCATTCTTTATACGGAAACGGCGAAACCGGAAACAGCGCCGGAGCGCATGGTGGAAAAGCTGCGGTCGGTGAAACCCGGAAAAGTTTACATCACCCGCGATCTGCGCGACGACGATTTTTTCTTCAACGTGCTGCGCGCGAACGGGTGCGAGGTGAACGGGAAAGCGCTCATCGATTTCCGCCGCATCGAAGTGAAAAAAGTTCCCGACGCCGACTGGGTGTTCTTTTCCAGCAAGCATGCCGTGCGGAATTTCCTTTCGCAGGTGAAGCTGAAACCCGGCACGAAGATTGCCGCCGTGGGAAAAGCCACATCCGATGAGCTGCGGAAATACAACCTCCGCGCGGATTTCATCGGCGGGGGAAACGACACGCGTGTCACGGCGAAACAGTTCGGCGCTGTGGCGGGACGGAGCAGAGTTCTTTTTCCGCAGGCGAAAGGCAGCCTGAAAACCGTGCAGCAGCTTTTGCCCGCGGCGCAGATCACGGATCTCGTCGTGTACGAAACGCTGCAGCGCAGCGCGGAAAATATACCCGCCGCCGATGTGCTCGTGTTCACGAGTCCCTCGAATGTGGAAGCGTTCTTCGAAAAAAATTCCGTCAGCACGCAGAAGCTGGTCGCGATGGGCCACGCCACGGGAAACACGCTCAAGGAAAAAGGCTTCCACTCGTTCTGGTCGCCCGACAGCTTCGACGACACCGGGCTGGTGCGCGCGGTGATGGCCGCGCTGGCGGAGAAAAAATAATTCTCTATTTTTCTGTAATGAAAAAATTCCTGAAACCCCTCCTGCTGCTCATCGTTCCGGCTGCGCTCCTCTTTTCGTTCCAGCAGATCGACAAAAATTTCATCGAATGGAATCCCGCACGGCCGCTGACATGGAAAGATTTCAAAGGCACGCAGGAAAAAACCTCGCCCTACGCCGCGATCACGGAGTGGACCATTTATTTTTCCTACCTCGCGCAGAAAGACAGCCTGCATACGCAGGTCACCTGCTATTTCGATCCCGCAAAATCAAAAGTGAAGCACGACGCACGGAAAGATTCCCTGCTGCTCCGCCACGAGCAATATCATTTCAACCTCGCGGAAGTGTATGCACGCAAATTCAGGAAGGCGCTGGAAGAATCCGCATTCAGCTTTAAGGATGCGAACACCAGGGCCCCGAAGCTGTACAGCCAGTATGTTTCCGATTGCAAAAAAGAGCAGGACCTGTACGATAAGGAAACCGATCATTCGCAGAAGACGGCCGACCAGAAACGGTGGGAAGACAAGATCGAC
>DASTSF010000214.1:0-2547 GCA_035760825.1 Bacteroidia bacterium | reverse complement strand
TGGTCCGCCAGGTCCTGCACGCGTTCTTCATCCACTTCGGAGTTCACGAACCAGCGGTAAATTTTCCGGCAGATAAAAACGGCGAGCTCCGGTTTTTCGAGCAGCATGTCGATGACGTCGCTGCCGTCGAAGTTCCCGCTCTTCCCGAAAATTTCTTTCACCCCGTCGTCGTGCTCTTTCGGGTGAAATTCGAAATCTCCTTTTTTGTTCACGGTCCAGCCGGTGAATGCGCGCGCCGCCTGCCGGATGTCATTTTCCGTGTAACCGTTGCCTTCGCCGAGCGTGAACAGTTCCATTACCTCGCGCGCAAAATTTTCGTTCGGCGCATCTTTTTTGTTCTGCTGGTTGTTGAGCCAGATGATCATGGCGGGATCGACGGAGATCGCATGCAGCATATCGCGGAAACTGCCGAGCGCATATTTGCGGAGCGTGTTGTGCTGCACCTGCATGAGCCAGCCGAACGGCGCGGATGTGGCGAAATGGTTGTGCCAGAACATCGTCATCTTTTCACGGAGCTGCGCTTTCGCCACCGCCATCCGGTCGATCCACGCGAGGTTGAGCATTTCCTTTTCCTTCTGCGATTTCAGGATGAGCACGACCACCTTCAGCGGCCGCACCTCGCCTTTGTCATTCGTCTTCGGCTTTTGGATGTAAAGCAGGTCCTGGTCGATCGCGGCGTCTTTGAAAATTTCGTCCACCGCTTCCTGCCGCGATTTCCGGTCGAATTTCTTCTCCAGCTCCGGCGTCATGCCGAAACCGGCGCGAAGGAGAAGATGATGCATTTGTCTGGATTCGGAGATCATACTGCTGCTGTTTGTTTTCGTCGATTCTGCTGCTGCAAAGATGAAGCCATTTAAATTTTCCGGGAGCTGTAACTTTTGCCCTGCAATGGCCGTCCCACGAGCGGTTTTGTTACTTGCAGTTGTTGTGGTTAGACCCGGCCGGAAACACCGGGTTTAACCGTTAACATTCCCCGTTTGAAAAGTTCTGCGGGGAATGTTCTTTCCGGCCCTCCCTGAAGGTAAATTTCGGAATCGTTTCCTGAGGTGAGCCCGGCGAAGAAAATTATTCTGCTTGTCACGGGCCTGCTCGTTCTTGCAGCAGGCGTGTTCGCCTATTTCCGTATTTCGAAGCTCAAAGCTCCTGCACGCGATCCGCTCGACGCTGTTCCGTCCAGCGCATTCTGCGTGATCGGCGCGGACAACCCGCACGAAGCCTGGAATACGCTGAACCACGGCAACCTCGTGTGGGATGCGCTTTCCGTGACGGACTGGGCGCACGAAGTTGCCGCCACGGCTGCGGAAACCGATTCTCTTCTCACGGCCGACCCGGAAGCGGCCGCACTCACCAGGGACCAGCCCTGCTGGATCTCACTCAACTGCACCGGCGCCGACCGCTTCGATTATTTCATTTCATTTTCACTTTCCACCGCTTCCGCCGGCGACGATGCGATCGCTTTCCTGCAGAAGCACGCGAAAGAAAATACGTCAGCGGAAAAAACCTGGAAGCAGGTGAAGATCTTCTGCTTCGGTAATAAGAACGGGCAATGGTGCGCAGCCACGGAGCAGGGCATCGTGATGATCTCGGGCAACGAAGAGCTGATCAAATCTTCCATCGACCAGCTGGAAAAAGGAGCGACGCTGAAGAACGACAAGACCTTCGCACAGCTGATGGACACGCGTGAAAACAGCGCCACGGCCAACGTTTTTGTGAATTACGAACGGTTCGAGGTCGCGGTGAAACGCCTTTCGAATGAATCCGCTTACGAACGGGTGGAAAACATCGCGCGTTTTGCATCGTGGTCGGAGCTCGATCTTTCTTTCCGGCCGAACGCGGTGCTGCTCAACGGTTATACCTCCGCACCTGATTCCGCCGCGGGTTTCCTGTCGGTGATGAAAGGACAGACGCCGCAGCGCATCGAAGCGGCAGGTGTGCTTCCCGCATCGACGCAGAACTTCACCTCTTTCGGCATCAGCAATTTCGGCCTGGTGATGGATCGCTACGATGCGTTCCTTGCGAAAGAAGGACATTCCGACGAGCGACGCGATCATCTTGCACAGCTGAAAAGAAATTACGGCTATTCGCCTGCCGACAACATCGGTGCGTGGCTGGGCAACGAGATGGTGCAGGCGGAAATTCCGTCGCCGGGCGGAGGAATGGTCACCATCGCGCTTTTCTCCGCCGCGAATACAGCGCAGGCAAGATCTTCGCTTTCTTCCCTCGAGCTGAAGAACGACACGTCGGCTACTCAGCCAACCGCGGATTCGTCGGGATACGTGATCCGCAAAACGCCCGTTCCGGAAATGCTTTCCGCCACTTTCGGACCGATGTTCTCCGACCTCGCGGAATCGTATTACACCATCATCAATCAATTCGTGGTGTTCGCACCCGACGAGAATTCCCTGCGTTCCGTGATCGCCGCCAACATCAACGGCACCACGCTCGAACGCAACCGTTCCTACGCCGTTTTCGTGACGAACATTTCTTCCGAAGCGAGCATCACGGTTTACGTTTCTCCTTCCCGGTGTGAAAACACCCTGCGTGAAA
>DASTSF010000213.1:0-8380 GCA_035760825.1 Bacteroidia bacterium | reverse complement strand
GCTCGATCACCCCGTCACGAACGGTATTGTTCCAGAACGCGGTGAAATCACCGAAGGTGTTCTGCATGCCGAACATGTGTTCCTGCCAGTTCCTCTGGATGTAAGAATGATAGTTCGTCTTGATACCGCTCCAGTGGAGGAATGATTCCTGCGCATGGCGCGTGTTGAACAGCGGGCGGATAGCGGGCTGCTGAATGCTGTATGAATTCGTTCTCGGATTATGATCATTCCACGCTTCGAGGTAGTGATGATCCGGGAGAATGTAATCGCACAGGGATGCCGTTTCATCTGCATGAGAAGCGAATGAGATACGGCAGGAAAGTTTTTTCATCGCATCCGCAAAACCGGCGGCTTTGGGAGCGGTATAAACCGGGTTGGTGTTGTAAAAGATAACAGTATCGATCGCGCCGCCCATATCATCCACCAGCTTCTTTACCGCTGCGTCATCACCCTGGTGTGTGTTATCGGTGATCGTAGTATCGATTGTCGAACCGTACGCGCCAATCTGCTTGTTGATCTCGTTCACCACCAGCTGAACCGATGCATCATTCGATCCGCAAACGACCACTGCTTTACCGTGCGCATTTTTCAATGCATCCGCAACACGCGCCACTTCCTTCGTCATCACGTTCGGGGCAGAAACAGAACCGCCGACCGCAGCGAGAAGACCGACGGCAACCTGTCCCAGCTGGGAAGGTTTCACCGGGAAACGCTCATCGGCATTTGCACCCGTAAGCGTCAGCAGGCTCTCGAACTGGAAATGCTTCGACATCGTCTTTTTATCCGGTCCTACTTTGCGCGTCATTCCGTACTGGTGCGCGTGTTCGATCGGGGAAATCCAGTTGGCCAGGAAATCCGCACCGATGCCGACAATGACATCCGCCTTATCAAAATGATACGTCGGGATAAATGCTTTTCCGAAAGTGGAATTATTGGCTTTCAGCATCCCGGAATAGCTGACGGCATCGTACATCACGTGGCGGGAGCCGGGGTATTTCATGAGAAATTCCGAGATCGCCATCCTTGTGCACGGAGAAATAATACTGGATGAAAGGACAGCAATTCCTTTCGACTGTTTCAGCTTATCGCCGATCGCAGCATCTGCATCCGCCCAGGAGATATCCGTCCACCCGCTTCCGTTTTTCTTCTTCGGCCCGTTAAGACGCGTTGAATCATAAAGAGAAAGCACGGAAGCCTGGACGCGGGCGTTGGCGCCGCCCATGGAAATTTTGGACAACGTATTACCCTCGATCTTGATCGGGCGGCCTTCACGCGTTTTGACCAGGACGGAAGCATAATCGTTTCCATCATAATACGAGGTTGCGTACCAGTTGGCCACGCCCGGGATAATCTCCTCGGGACGGGTAACGTACGGGATCGTCTTGGTGACCGGCGCTTCACAGGCAGCGAGCGTAGCTGCCACCGTTGAAAAGCCGAGGAACTTGAGGAAATCCCGGCGGCTGGTGCTCGAACCGGCCATAGCGTTTTTATCGCTGATGAATTCCTCTACCGGAATGTATTCGGCGAATTCGCTCTGATGCTTCTCAGCGAATTTGGGATCGTTGTTAAGCTGAGCGAGTCCTTTCCAGTATTTTTTTTCGTTCGCCATATTTTTTGCAGTCAAAATCCTTTACTAAATAATTGAAAGATCAATAGTGGCAGCGGGCACATTCGATCCCGCCGACCATGGACACCGTGATCGGCTGGTCCTTGTATTTCTCTTTCATTTTTTCGTGGAGCGCAGTGTAATAGCCATTTCCATTCATCTGCACCGGCGTTTCGCGGTGACAGTTGACACACCATCCCATCGTGAGCGGGCGCTGCTGCTCGACCGTGGTCATGCTTTTCACATCACCGTGGCAATTATCGCACGCCAGCTGACCGACAACTACGTGCTGCTGGTGGCTGAAGAATACGAAGTCGGGCAGAACGTGAACTTTGTTCCATTCGACGGGATGCTGGGGATTGCAGTATTTGGCAGAATCAGGATTCCAGCCCACTGCGAAATAGATCTTCGCGATCTCTTCTTTTGATCCGGGATTTTTCGTTTCGCTGATCACACGGTGACAGTTCATACAAACCATGATGGACGGAACGCCGGCCACTTTCGATTTGTTCACACCCGCATGGCAGTACTGGCACTGGATCCCGTTATCACCGGCGTGGATCTTGTGCGAGAAATTGATCGGCTGAGAAGGATGATAACCAACCCATTCGTCCGGGTGAACTTCTTCGGCGTAAACACCTATGCCTTTCAACGCGTACCATCCTTTTACAATAAAAACGCAGAAGAGAAAAACACCCATGAGCGCCACTTTGCGCTTGTTGTTGTTGATCCAGTTGCGTGACGCTTCGAGGAAGGGCAGGCCCGGCTCTTCCGGAAGGCCTTCTTTTTCATTGACGACGTTGCGCAGGTTGATCTTCGTGAAACGAAGGATCGCAATAAGGACAATGAGAAGAACGATGATGATGAGCGAAAGGAAAACAGGGGAACCTTCATCTTCGGCAGGACCGGTAGCTCCGCCACCGTTTCCTCCTGCATCTACCGCTTTCGTGGGTTCATCCGGGCCGGGATCCACGTAATTCAGAATAGCATCAATCTCTTCGTTGGTAAGCTTCGGAAATGTCGTCATTGCGGCATTTGAATTTTCCTTCTTCAGCTGCAACGCACGCGGATCGCCTTTGGCAACAAGATCATTATTGTTGTGAACCCAGTCATGAGCCCAGTCAAGACTCGGAATCCTGCCCAGAACGCCTTTGAGGCCGGGACCGGTCAGCTTCTTGCTCGATGCGCTGTGACAGGAAGAGCAGTTCGTTTTAAACAGCGCCTTTCCATCCGGCGGGGCACCGTAGGCGTTAGAGCTGAATAAAAGGGAAACTGCCAGGAAAAATAGAACGACAAAGCGGGCGCTTCGAACGTTTTGCCAGAGGCTTTTCATATAGCGGAAATTGGCGTTTTTAAGTGATTACCTTACACTATAAGGCGTGGCAAATTTATGAGAAAGCTACTTCCATGATTCCCGCGAAAAGGAAAAAAATTAACCGGAAATTAATTTATACTGATTCTAAATAAATGTTAATCGCCCTCGGAAAACCGGCATACGGAAAATCCATTTTTCATCCAAAAAATTGTTCCGGTCGGCGTAGCTTTTGGAGTGCTTGTCGAAGCGATTTAAAACCGCGGCCCGGAATTTGGTTAATTTTGCCTGATGATGTTCCGTAAATTTTTCCTCCTCCTGCTGATCCTTGCCGGTTCGCGCTATTCGTTCGCGCAGCAATCTGCAGCCGACTCATTGCAGAAAGGAGTCGAGTGCGATCCGCGCGTGAAGTCCCTTGTGGAAAAAGACATGCAGATCAAAAGCGAAGTGAAGGAAAAAGGATACCGGGTGCAGATCTTTTTCGGAACGGACAAGGCGAAAGCGAAAGATGAAAAAGCGCGTTTCCTTGCGAAATACGGAACGGAAGTTCACGCCTACGAGGTGTACGAAGTGCCGAATTTCAAAATACGCGTCGGGGATTTCCGCACACGCCTCGAAGCCTACCGTTTCCTGAAAGAAATAAAAGGTGATTTCCCTACCGCCTTTATCGTGGAAAGCGACATCGAGTTCCCCGATTCCGACTGAACTTCAGGCAGGCACAAAAAAATAACCCCGCTTATCATTTCGACAGCGGGGTTTTATTTTGTCAATGAAAAATCATTCCGACAGGTCGAAATTCTCGAGGAATTTCGTTGTATAGTTTCCTTTCAGGAAGTTTTCATCTTTCATCAGGCGCAGGTGGAACGGGATCGTCGTCTTCACACCTTCGATCACGAATTCCGTCAGCGCGCGATGCATTTTGGCAATGGCTTCTTCGCGTGTCTGCGCCATAGTAATGAGCTTCGCCACCATGGAATCGTAGTTCGGCGGGATCGTATAACCTGCGTAGATATGTGAATCCACACGTACGCCGTGCCCGCCGGGCGTGTGAAGAACCGTGATCTTCCCGGGAGAAGGCCGGAAATTATTGAACGGGTCTTCCGCGTTGATGCGGCATTCGATCGCATGCAATTGCGGGTAATAATTTTTTCCGGAAATGGGAACGCCGGCAGCAATGAGGATCTGCTCGCGGATCAGGTCGTAATCGATCACCTCTTCCGTGATCGGGTGCTCCACCTGGATGCGCGTGTTCATTTCCATGAAATAAAAATTGCGGTGCTTGTCGACGAGGAACTCAACCGTTCCCACGCCCTCATAGCTGACCGCAAGCGCGGCCTTGATCGCTGCCTCACCCATTTTATCGCGCAGCTCCTGCGTCATGAACGGCGAGGGTGTTTCCTCGACAAGCTTCTGGTGACGGCGCTGGATCGAGCAGTCGCGTTCGCTGAGGTGACAGGCTTTCCCGTACTGGTCGCCGGCCACCTGTATTTCAATGTGGCGAGGTTCCTCGATGTATTTTTCCATGTACATCGCGCCGTTGCCGAAAGCCGCTTCCGCTTCCTTGCTGGCCGATTCGAAATTCGGTGCAAGCTCTTCTTCTTTCCAGATGATGCGCATGCCGCGGCCGCCGCCGCCTGCTGTCGCTTTGATGATGACCGGGTAACCGATTCCGGCCGCAATCGCTTTCGCCGATTCGGCGTCAGTGAGCAGACCGTCGCTGCCGGGCACGCAGGGCACGCCTGCTTTTTTCATCGTGTCTTTTGCATTGGACTTGTCGCCCATTGCATCGATCTGTTCCGGCGTGGCGCCGATGAACTTGATGCCGTGCTCCTGGCAGATGCGTGAGAATTTCGAGTTTTCGCTGAGGAATCCGTAGCCCGGATGAATTGCATCCGCGTTCGTGATCTCGGCTGCAGCAATGATGCTGGCGATGTTGAGATACGATTCGCGGCTGGGCGGCGGACCAATGCATACCGCCTCATCGGCAAAGCGCACGTGGAGAGAATCTTTATCGGCGGTGGAATAAACCGCAACCGTCAGAATTCCCATTTCGCGACAGGTGCGGATGATCCGCAGCGCGATCTCCCCGCGGTTGGCCACGAGAATTTTCTTGAACATTTTTTCTTTCGCCATCTTCTGGTAATGATGAATATGAATGGTGAATCATGAATTCATCGCTTCATAATCCATTATTCAACATCCGGTACTGTTTAAGCGGGTTCCACGAGGAAGAGCGGCTGATCGTACTCCACCGGTGAGGCGTCATCGACCAGCACCTTGACGATCTTCCCGCTCACTTCACTTTCAATTTCATTGAAAAGCTTCATGGCTTCGATGATGCACAGGACCTTGCCCGGCTTGATCTCGTCGCCGACATTGATAAAGATCGGTTTGTCGGGTCCGGGAGCGCGGTAAAATGTTCCGATCATCGGCGATTTGATCGTGATCAGCCTGGATTCGTCTGCGACGTTTTCCTTTTTCGTTTCGGGCGCTTTTGTTTCAGCGGCCGGCTGTGTTACCACGGGCTGAAAGACGGGCTGAACCACGGGGCCTTGCTGAACGGGAACAGAAGCCTGCACAACAACAGGAGCCTCATTCTTGCCGCCCTTTCCGCCTGTCTTGATCGTGATCTTGACATCCTTGGTCTCGAGTTCTACCTCGCTGACACCGGATTTTGCCACGAACTTGATCAGATCCTGGATTTCATTGAGTTTCATCGCGTACGTTTTTGATTAATGTGTATTGAGGGTGCTAATGTAAATGATCCTATTGAAGCCGGTTGTGTTCAGTTGGAATTATATGCCCACTTTACATATACCGATCCCCACGTAAAACCTCCGCCGAAAGCCGAAAGAATAATGTTATCGCCTTTGTGCAGCTGTTTTTCGTAGTCCCACAGCAGCAGGGGAAGTGTTCCTGCCGTTGTATTGCCATAACGTTCGATGTTCATCATCACTTTTTCCGAACCGATGCCCATCCGATTCGCCGTCGCATCGACGATACGTTTATTCGCCTGGTGCGGAACAAGCCACCGGATGTCTTCCGCAGACAGTTTGTTGCGTTCCATTATTTGCACTGAAACCTCAGCCATGTTCGCCACGGCATGCTTGAAAACCGCCTGGCCTTCCTGGTGAACGTAATGCATTTTTTTGTCGACCGTCTCGCGGGTGGCCGGGTATTTTGATCCGCCACCGAGGCAGTTCAGGTATTGTCCGCCGGAACCGTCCACATGCAGCACGAAATCCATTACGCCCACTTCTTCTTCGGAAGGCTCGAGCAGGACAGCGCCGCCGCCGTCCCCGAAAATGATGCAGGTGGCGCGGTCTTCATAATCAATGATGGAAGACATTTTATCGGCGCCGACGACAATCACTTTTTTATACCGGCCCGTTTCGATGAACTGCGAACCTGTAGAAAGCGCGTAAAGAAAGCCCGAACAGGCAGCGGTCAGGTCGTAACCCCATGCATTCTTCAGGCCCAGCTTATCGCAGACCAGGTTGGAGGTGGACGGAAAGAAAAAATCGGGCGTTACCGTTCCGACGATCACCATATCCACTTCGAGCGGATCGATCTTTTTCTTTTCGAGCAAACGGCTCACTGCATTGATGCATATCTCGGACGTCCCGCGACCTTCGCCTTTCAGTATTCTTCTTTCGCGAATGCCGGTCCGGGAAACGATCCATTCGTCATTCGTGTCGACCATTTTTTCAAGATCGGCATTGGAAAGGACTGTGTCGGGAACCCATCCCTGCACGCCTGTGATCGCCGCTCTTGTTTTTTTCATTGTCATCAGAAAGCTCTTTTTATTTTTTCAGGCAGGCGGGCGTTGATGATATTCATTGACAGCAGCAGGATATTCTTGATAGCGAGCGGGGATGAAATTCCGTGACCGATGATCACGTTCCCGTTGACACCAAGAATAGGAGTTCCCCCGTAAATTTCATAATTGAACCGGTTAAAATACTCGTCATCGATCTTCCTTCTTTTGATGGCGGCATAAAAACTTTCCGCGAATTTCAGCACGACGTTACCGGTGAATCCGTCGCACACGATAACATCGGCCTCATCGCCGAAAATATGGCGGCCTTCCACGTTACCGACGAAATTGAAGTCTTTCGAGTCCTTCATCAGCTCATGTGCGGACTGCGCCACAAGGTTTCCTTTTTCAGGTTCCTCCCCGATGTTCAGCAGGCCGACCTTTGGATTTTTTATTCCGAAAACGGCGCTGGCGTAAAGACTTCCGAGGATCGCGAACTGGTAAAGCACATCCGGCTTGCAGTCTGCGTTGGTCCCGACGTCGAGCAGCAGGTTGAAGCCGCCGGCTTCTTTCGGGAAAGCCGTGGTGATGCAGGGACGTATGATACCGGGAATCGTTTTTACCGTGTACATGGAACCGACGAGCATGGCGCCGGAATTTCCGCAGCTGGCGAAAGAATCGATTTTCCCTTCGGCCAGGAGGCGGAAACCTGTGGCAATGGTCGAATCCGGTTTGGAAGAAAATGCTTTGACGGGATGTTCTCCCATCCCGATCACTTTCGTTGCGTGAACGATATCCACGCGCGACAGGTCTGCGTTCTTTTCACGCAGCCACGAGGAAATGTGTTCCTGGTCGCCGATAAGCACGAGACGCGCGGAAGGAGGTAATTCTCCGAGCGCGAGCAGCACGCCTTCGAGCGGGGATTCCGGAGCGAAATCACCACCCAGGATATCAATCCCGATATTCATATAATGGCGGGAAGGTTAGTCCTTCTTTTCCATCACGACTTTGCCCTTGTAATAAAGAGCTCCGTCGTGCCAGTATGCACGGTGCCAGAGATGAGCTTCACCAGTAACAGAGCAGATAGCCACGTTGGGAGCTTCAGCTTTGTAATGCGTACGGCGCTTGTCGCGGCGGCTTTTGGAATGGCGGTGTTTCGGATTTGGCATTTTATTTTGGTATTAAGCTATTCAGTTTTTGAATTTTATTTTCTTCAGGTTATCCCACCGGGGATCAACCTCTTTCTTTTTCTTTTTGGATTTAATTTCCTTACCGGGTTTCAGCTTTTCGAGGGCGGCGATTATTTCAGGATCGCAACCCTTGGACGGATCGGGCGTTTCCCCGCATACCCTGCGCGAAGGCACCAGCAGGCTGATGTATTCGTAGAGGTATTGCGAAAGATCGAGCTCGTGAACGGAAGCCGGCAGGCTCAGCAGGTCGTCTTCGTCGTCAAACTGATCGGCCTCAAGGTTCACCACCATTTTCCGTTCCCCGGAAACAGGCTGCCGGTAATCGGCGCTGCAGCGGTCGCAGGGAAGAAATACGAAACCTTCCATGCTGATGCTGAGCGTCATCATCCGGGAATGCTTCGCCACATCGACCTTAACGTCCACCTGACCTTGGCGTATCTCACTGAACGGGAGGCTCTCAAAGAACGCGTCGTTGACCTCCATCCGGTATTCATGGTTGCCTTCTTTCAGCCCGC
>DASTSF010000212.1:0-12824 GCA_035760825.1 Bacteroidia bacterium | reverse complement strand
GGTTCATGCTTCTCTTTCTTATTGCTGTGGGTCTTTTCGGTGTGCTCAGCGATAACAATACGCTGTTCCTTTTCATCAAGATCTTTATCGGCCTCGTGTTGTCGGCTTCCTTTTACTATTACGTTTTCAGGCATTACGACTTTGATGTCGATTTTCTTTTCCGCATGTACCTCAAAGGAGCCTATTACGCGGCCGTGATCGGCGTCGTCCAGTTCGTTGCTTTCCGCCTGCACATCACACCGCTTTATAATTTCCGCTGGCTGTTCAATAAATGGGGGCTTCCTCCCGGGAGCGTCCTCGGAATACGCATCAATTCTGTTTTTTCCGAACCGGCGCAGTGCGCCATTGTGCTTTCCCCGGCGGCCATGGTCGGTTTTTACAGTATTTTCTTCCGCGACACTTCATATTACACGGTTTTGAGGTCGCTGATCGTTATCGGCGTTTTCATCCTGACCTTCTCTTCCACGGGGTATTTCGGGCTCTTCATCATCATCCTGCTGCTCGCTGTCAACTTCGGGCAGATCGCCAATTTCGTGTCTGCGCTTGTTTTTGGCGCGGTTGCCGTGTTCCTGCTGTACCGGCTTGTGCCGGAGTTTCAATCCCGGATCGATTCGACGATCGAACTCTGGATTTACCAGAACTACGCGCTCGAAAACGTCAACTCTTCGAGCTTCGTGCTGTACAACAATTTCCACGTGGCCTGGGAAAACTTCAAGAGCAACTTTCTTTTCGGTACGGGTCTCGGCTCGCACCAGGCGGCATTCGACAAATATTCGCTTACGAAAAACGAGGACATCCTCAATTTCACGTTCAACCAGAGCGACGGGAACAGCATGTTTGTAAGGCTGATGTCAGAAACCGGGCTGAGCGGTCTCGTTTTCATGTTTGTTTTTCTGCGAAGGAATTTCGTGCGCCGCACCGGGGAGTTGCGCAACAACACGCACTGGCTGATCTCCTCTGCGATGATGACGATCATCCTGCTCTACCTGCTCCGCCAGGGAAATTATTTTGTGAACGGCTTTCCCTTCTTTATGTGGATGTATTATTTCAACGCCGTGGAATACCGTAAAAAAATGGCAATGCGTGAAGAAGAGGCTTTTGACGGGGAAGAAGAAGAAGTGGACGGCGAAACGGAAGCCCTGCCGGCTAATGCATGATCAGTTTCCGTTAACAACTGCGCTGAACTGCATAATGCGCGACGTCCATCTTTTGCGGTCCCATTTCCCCGTGGCGCGCATTACCGCTCCTTTCAGCCAGAAGCTTTCCACGTTCACCCTTCGGATAAAAAAAGGCGAAGCGCCGGTGTTGCTTCCCGGAAGCGTGGAGAAATGATACCGGTAATTTTCTCGGATCAGCTGCATTTCTTTTTTTCCCGCACTGAGCAAGCTGTTGTTCGGGCTGCAGAATGAATCCGGCATCACGCCGGTTTTTTCATAAATGACTTCGCGGCAGGAAATGATCTCTTTCCGGCTTTCTTCTTCGCTGCCCGACGCAAGCAGGTCGTGCGTGAGCGAATGCGCGCCGATGCCGTGACCTTCCGAATGCAATCGACGGACGTCTTCCCACGAAAGCGGGAGAAGATCCTCTTCACGGGAATCGATGGCAGGGTTGATCTGCGGACGGATGTGCTGCAGGTAATAGTTTTTCTGATCTCCCGCCGGGGCGTTGATGAACGCCGGAACGATAAAAAAGTAAGCGCGGATATTAAATTCCCTTAGGACCTCAGCTGCATGAAGGTTGTTGCGCAGCCCGTCGTCGAACGTAATAAGCGCGTATGATTTTTTCGGGTCCGGCTTTCCGGAAAAATAATCACCGAGCTGCGCAGGTGAAATGAAATCGAAACGATCGCGGAAGAACCGGATCTGTTCGCGGAAATTGTCCATGAACTTCAGCGGGGTGCCGTGATAGTTCAGCACCAGCAGTTCGCCCGGCGGACAGGGCTCACCGGTGAGCAGGAATTCCATCCGCCCCAGCGCGCTTTTCACCAGGTGCCTCCAGCTATGGATTTTCGGGTCGTATTTCATTTACCACGTGTCTATGTCCGACCGGAAAAGGATCCATTTCGACGGATCGGAGAGGGCGGGAATTTCAGCGAACGGTTTTACTGCGAAGAAAATGTGGCGGTCGATCGTGTTCATCCCGGCATCTGCAAGCGTTGCGTGGCTGATATACGGGCTCGCGGGATTCACGGCGAATGAAATAAGGTGCACACAACGCGTTTTACGCGCCGCCTTGGCCAGCGCGGTAAATGCCGCGGCAAGAAAAGCACGGCTGTTGTCCTGCGCGATCACGTCCCCGACGATAAGTTCCCGGATCAGCTTTTTCCGCCGGATCAGCTTGAGCTGGAAAACCGCTTTGCGATCTTTCTCTTCGTAAGCAAACCAGTAATAATGGCCGGTTGCCGTGGAATAATTTTTCCGCCATTCACGAAAGAACGGGTCGGTGGTCAGGCGGATATGTTCCTGCGCCGGCTGCGATGGAAGAGCGGGAGCTTCAGCGGAAAAACAGCGCCGGAGCAGGGCGTCTTCGTTGCCACCGAAAACAGGAAGGAAACGAACGGGCTTCACGTACCATTGCAGGTCGACGATGTTTTTCCACCCGTTCCGGATAAGGCTGTTGCGGGAAACGTTGATCGGAAAACCCATGATGAATTCCACGCCGAGCTCTTCCCGCTTTTTTTCGAGGTAATGGAGCAGCTTCTGGAAAATTCCCTTGCCCCGGTAATCCGGGTGAACGAGCGAATTTCCCGACTGGTAAGAGCGAAAGACCTTGCCCTGGTATTCGTAGGGCCAGAGGAAGAACGACTGGAACCCGACGACTTTTTCTCCGTCGAGCGCAACGATGCGGATGCATTTTTCCGCCTGGTACGGATGTTCGTAGAAGTTGCCGATCAGGTCGGTAAATTCTTTTTCGCTCACGCCATACTGCATGCTGAAGAGCGCAGCCACCTGCTGTTTCATGCTTTTGTCGTAGCTGCCGGCTTCAATTTCCATCCTGTTGCGGGTAACAGGCGTAAAATTAAGAATCCGTATGCAGCGTGCGCTAAAATCTTTTCCGCGGAAGTAATATCTTTCGCCTTCTTTCCGGATGAAACTACTGGTGCTTTACGAAGAGCTTGCGGGCTATTTCCTGGCCTGCATAAACGCGTTTGCCGAACGGCATGCGGCCGACGTGATCATCGTGCGGAAAAAAGTGAATGCGGTTGCCCCTTTTGTTTTTCACGAATCACCGCGCGTGAAGATCGTCGACCGGGAATCATTCAGCGAAAAAGAGCTTTTTGATTTTGCTATCGGAGCAGCGCCCGGTGCGATCTTCTGCGCAGGATGGGGCTGCAAGCCATACATGACCATCAGCCGGCATTTCCATGGGAAAATTCCCGTCGTGCTTGGGTTTGACAACTGGTGGGACGGTTCGCTGAAGCAGCTTATTCTCGCGCAGGGCGCACGCGTGTCCTTCCGCAGGCGGTTCTCCGCCTGTTTCGTTCCGGGGAAACCGCAGGAGCTGTTCGCCGAAAAGCTGGGATTCCCGCGCGACAAAATCGCTACGGGTGCTTATTGCTGCGATTACGATTTTTTTCACGGGATATTCGAAAAGCATGAAGCCGCCAAAAAAGCGCATTTCCCGAAACGGTTTATTTACGCCGGACGTTATGCGAAAGAAAAGAACGTGGAAATGCTCTGGGAGGTTTTTGCCGAGCTGAAAAAAGAAATTCCGGGTGAATGGGAATTGTGGTGCCTCGGGAAAGGCGATATCGTTCCGCCGGAGATCGAAGGCGTCCGTCACCTCGGTTTTGTGCAGACTTCCGGGATGGAAGAGGTGATGAGCCGGGCCGGTGTGTTCATTTTACCGAGCACGTTCGAGCCCTGGGGCGTGGTGGTGCATGAATACGCAGCCGCAGGTTTTCCCATGATCCTCAGCGACAAAGTCGGTGCGGCGGAATTTTTCCTTGAACCGGGCAAAAACGGATGGAAGTTCAACAGCGGGAACAGGGACGAGCTGAAATCCGCCATGCGCGAAGCGATGCGATCGCCCGTGCTGCGGCTTGCGGAAATGGGAGGGGAAAGCGCCCGTCTCGCTTCACTGCATACGCCGGCGCTCTGGGCAGACCGGCTGAATGCCCTCATCGCTTCCACTTGATTATCTTTAGAAAAACTATTTTCTCTTGTGCGGGATTAACGGCATATTCGATTGTAACGGCGGTAAGGAAAATTACAGGGAGCATGTGAAGCGGATGAATGCGTCGCTCGCGCACCGCGGCCCGGACGATGAAGGGATTTTTTCTGAAGAAGGCATCACGCTCGGTCATCGTCGCCTGTCCATCATCGATCTTTCTCCCGGCGGCCATCAACCCATGCAGTATGAGCACGCAGGAAAAAAATATACGCTCATCTTCAATGGCGAGCTGTATAATTTCCGCGAGCTGAAAACCGGACTTTCCGGTGAAGGGTTCCGGTTCCGCACGCATTCGGATACGGAAGTTGTTCTTGCCGCTTACGCAAAATGGGGAACGAAATGCCTGGACAGCTTCAACGGCATGTTCGCCTTCGCGATCTGGTCGCACAGCGAACGAACGCTTTTCATTGCGCGTGACCGTCTCGGGATCAAACCGCTTTATTTCACGATAAAGGACGACAGGACGATTATTTTTTCTTCCGAGGTGAGAGCACTGCTGGCTTCCGGGTTGACGGAACGAAAAATATACGGGCGCGGACTCGACGATTTCCTGCATTACCAGACGGTTCATTGTCCCGCTTCGATTGTTGCGAACGTGACCATGCTGAAACCGGGCTGTTTCCTTCTCGCCGGGAAAGAGGATACGTTTTATGAAGAAGGTGAAAAACGCGGACCCGCCATTCAGAGCGCATCCTGGTGGCCGGCATTGGTCCCGCGTGAAAAGCCGGTAACGTACGCCGAAGCCTGCACAACCGTGCGTAAGCTGCTCCGCGAAGCGGTCGAATGCCGCCTCGTTTCGGACGTACCGTTCGGCGCTTTTCTTTCCGGCGGAATTGATTCCGGCGCGATCGTCGCGTTGATGAGTGAAGTGGCGACGGCCAAAGTGAAAACGTTTTCCGTTACGTTCGACGATTCGGAATTCAGCGAAGCGGTTTATGCCCGCATGATCGCGAAGAAATTCGGCACCGAGCACCATGAAATAAAATTATCGCCCGATGATTTCCTGCACGAGCTTCCCGCTGCGCTCGATGCGATGGATCACCCGAGCGGCGACGGACCGAATACGTTCGTCGTTTCAAAGGCAACAAAAGAAGCGGGAATAACGATGGCGCTTTCGGGCCTTGGCGGTGACGAGCTTTTCGGCGGCTATGAGATATTCAAAAGGATGGTCGCGCTCGAAAAACGGAAATGGTTGTGGTCGCTTCCGCTGTTTTCCCGGAAGATCACGGGTAATTTCCGGAAGATGATGAAGCCCGGCGTGTCTTCCGATAAGATCGCCGCGCTGATGGAAATGAGCTCGTATGATTTTTACAACGCATTCATGATTTCCCGCCAGGTGCTTTCCGGCGGGCAGATCGCGCTCATCACGAACGGGTGGAAAACGGGATCTCCTGCCCCGGGAAAAATGGCTGCCGACGCAACGCGTTCGTGGCATTTCGATTCGCCCGGCCAGGTGCTTTCGCGTATTTCGGTTGCGGAAATCGGAACGTACATGCAGAATGTGCTGCTCCGCGATACGGACCAGATGAGCATGGCGCATGCGCTGGAGGTGCGCGTTCCTTTCCTCGATTACAGGCTGGTGGAATATGTGCTCAGTCTCCCGGACGAAATAAAATACCCGCACACACCGAAAAAGCTGCTCGTGGATTCGCTCGGCGACCTGCTTCCGCCGGAAATTGTCAACCGGCCGAAAATGGGTTTCACGTTCCCGTGGAAAAAATGGATGAAGAACGAGCTGAAAAGTTTTTGCGCGGAACGCCTGGAAGATCTCGGTAAACGCGAACCGTTCGACCCGGAAGGGATCAGCCGGTTGTGGAATTCTTTTCTGCGCGACGATCCCCGCGTGACGTGGTCGCGCATCTGGCCGCTGGTCGTGCTTTCTCACTGGCTCACTAAAAATGGAATCGAAAGCTGAAAAACGGAAAGTGCTGGTCTTTATCGACTGGTTTCTCCCCGGCGACAAAGCCGGCGGTCCTGTCCGTTCCGTGGCCAATCTCCTCGATCATTTCGGGAGCGAATTCGATTTCTCCGTCGTCACACGCGACACAGATTACACCTCGTCGGTTCCTTATGCCGGTGTAAAAAGCGATGCATGGAATAAGCTTCCCGGCGGACAGCGCGTGTTTTACGTTTCCGGAAACAAGTTGTCGCCCGGAACGATCGCTTCCATTCTTGAAAAAGAAACATACGATGTCGTGTACCTCAACGGGATGTGGTCGAAGCATTTTACGATAGAGCCGCTGCAGGTTTTGAAACGAATGAAGAAAAATGTCCGCGTCGTCGTGGCTGTGCGCGGAATGCTCGCTCCGTCGGCGCTGGCGATAAAGCCGCTGAAGAAAAAACTGTTCCTCGCGTACGCGAAGTTGCGGAATTTGTTTTCGGGTGTGATCTTTCACGCAACGACGGAAGAAGAAGCGCAGCAGGCCAGGAAGTTTTTCGGGGAAAAGAATGAGATCATCGTAGCCGGGAATCTTCCCCGCAGATCGATGAGCGCGGGGGCCGGCCGCGAAAAAAAGAAGGGTGCGGTGCGTATTGTGAACGTGGCGCGCATAGCGCCGGAAAAAAACACGTTGTATGCGGTTGAGCTTTTGTCGATGGTGAAGAGCAGGGCAGAGGCGGATTTTTTCGGACCGGTTTATAACGAAGAATACGCAGGGCAATGCCGGGAAGCGGCGGCGCGTTTGCCGGAAAATGTAAAGCTGGATTTCAGGGGAGCGCTCGATTCCGGCAAAATTGAGGAAACACTTCCCGCGTACGATCTCCTGCTGCTGCCCACGCGGGGAGAAAATTTCGGGCACATCATCCTGGAAGCGATGCAGTGCGGCGTGCCGGTCCTTATTTCCGACAAAACACCGTGGAAGGATCTTGAAAAAGAAAAAGCGGGATGGGTGATTTCCCTGGATGAAAAGGAAAAATTTGCTGCCGTCATCGACCGCGTTTCTGAAATGGATGAAACGGAATACCGCGAATGGTCGGAAGGTGCAAAACGCGCAGCGGAAAAATACATTTCCTCTTCATCGCTCCCGGAAAACAACCGGAAGCTGTTCGCGTGAAACCAGGGAAAGCGATCAGGATTTTTCTTCGGCATTGAACTGGCCGGAGTCGGTCACGGTCATCTTCACCTGCTCGACGCTGTGCCGCAGGCGTTTGGTGATGAGAAATTCATAGCCGCCGAAGATCTTCTTTTCATTCACCGCGGGAATGCGCCCGAAAAGATAATTCATCAGGCCGCTCACCGTTTCATAGTGGGGCGATTCCGGTAACGCGATCGGGATGTGATCGTTCACGTCCGGTATGCTTGCCATCGCGGAAACGAGAAATTCCGTTTCGGATTTTTTCTCCACCACCGGTTTTTCTTCGTCGTATTCATCCTGGATCTCGCCCACGAGCTCTTCGATCACGTCTTCCATCGTCACAAGCCCGGCGATTCCCCCGAATTCATTGGTCACGATCGCCATCTGGATGTGAAGTGTCTGGAATTCGCGGAGCAGCTCATTGATGCGTTTGTTCTGCGGAATAAAATGGGCGGGGCGCACCATTCCTTCCACCGCTTCGCGCGTCAGCTTGTGCTCTTTCATGAGCTTCAGCAGGTCTTTCGCGTAGATGATGCCCGTGATGTTGCCGATGGTTCCCTTGTAAACCGGCATCCGCGAATAGCCTTCTTCGACCACTTTATCGAGAATTTCATGCGGCGCAAGATCAATATCCACGGCGGAGATCTTCACGGCGGGAACCAGAATGCTCCGCACCGCGCGGTCGTCGAATTCGAAAACGTTCTGGATGAGATCGTGCTCCGAAGGTTTGATCGCTCCGCCTTCTTCGCTTTCGGTGAGAATGAGCCGGAGCTCTTCTTCCGTGTGAACGTCGTCGTGCTCTGATGTTTTTTTAATGCCGAAAAGACGAAGCGTGAACGCGGTCAGCACTTTCACGATCCACACGAAAGGTGCGAACACCAGGTTGTAGATCCGCAGCGGCCACGCAACGAGAAGCGAAGTGGCAAGACTGTGGCGTATGGCGACGGTTTTCGGCACCTGTTCCCCGATCACCATGTGCACGATCGTGATGATGCCGATGCCGGCAACGAACGAAACGTTGTGCAGCGCTCCGTCACTCATCGTAACGTGCATTTTATTGAAGAGTTTCAGCAGGAGATCGGCAATGTACGGTTCGCCGATACGGCCGAGCACAAGGCTGGAGAACGTAATGCCGAGCTGCGTTGCGGAAAGATAAGCGTCGAGATGACCGATAATGTGCTTGACGATTTTCGCTCTCGCGCTTCCTTTGCTGACTTTAAGATCGACCTGCGAGGATCTTACTTTAACGATCGAATATTCCGCTGCAACAAAAAAAGCATTCACTAAAACAAGAAGAATGATCAGAACAAGATATGTACCCATAGCGGGAACCGTGGTGCGTTGATATGGACAAAGATATTAAAAAGGGAGGTCTTGCTTCATCCGTTCCGCGCACGCGATCCGGGTTTAAAAGTTCCTGGTTTCAGGTCTCAAGCCTGACATTTCATACCCGTACACCGATCACGCACACATCATCCACCTGCTCGAGATCGCCTTTCCAGGACAGGAATGTTCTTTCGATCTCTTTTTTCTGCTCTTCGGGTTCGAGCGAACGGACCGAAGTGATGAGTGAACGGAAGCGGCTCGATTTGAATTTTTTTCCTTTGAGCATGCCGTTGAGGGAATGGTTCCCGCTGCTTCCTTCGGGTGAACCGAACTGGTCGGGGAAACCGTCCGAAAAAAGATAGAACGTGTCGCCGGGAAGAAGACGGATCTGTGTTTCGGTAAACTTCTTTTCCGTTCCGGCGATCATCCCGCCGATCGATGTTTTCACCGGGCGGAAAATTTCCATCGAACCGTCCCTGCGCAGCACGATCATCGGGCGGTTGGCGCCGGCAAACGCCAGCACGCCTGTGGAAGGTTCGTAACAGCAGAGCGCGATATCCATCCCGTCGCGGGAAATGCCGCTGTCCTGGTGCAGCTGCCGGCGGATCTCTTTGTCGAGATTGTCCAGTATAAGCGAAAGAGGTCCTGCCGGGTTTTCAGCGACTGCTGCGGAAAGATGTGTGCTGCCCAGCACGCTCATGAATGCGCCGGGAACGCCGTGCCCTGTGCAGTCTGCCACGGCGATCCAGCGTTTTCCTTCCGTTGCACTGACCCAGTAAAAGTCGCCCGAAACAATGTCTTTCGGTTTATAAAAAACGAAGCTGCCCGGGAACAGCTGGCGGAGCTGCTTTTCTTCGGGCAGGATGGCGAGCTGTATCTGCCGCGCATACGTAATGCTGTCGGTGATGTTCCTGTTCTTGGTTTCGATCTGGTCATACGCCATTTGCAGCACTTTCCGTGAACGCTGGTTTTCCCTGTGACGGAACCAGAAAAAGAACCCAGTGAGCAGCACGAGCACTCCCCCGGAAAGAAGAATGGTAAGCAGCATTTTGCGTTCGGTTGCATTCCGGAGATCGTCCTCACGTTTTTTGCTTTTCAGCTTTTCGATCTCGCGAGTCTGGCCCTCCATGTCGTACCTCGCTTTCATTTCCTGGGCGTGCTTATCGGTAACGTCGTTCTGTATCGAATCTTTCAGGTCGAGTCCCTGCTGGGCATATTTTGAAGCTTCCTGGTAATTCCCGTTCGCGACCAGCACTTTGAAAAGACAGAGATTCGATTCGAGCATCTGTGTGAGGCTCCGGTTCTGCAGCGCGAGTTCGTACGACCTCCGGGCAAGCGGAAGCGCTTCTGCGGCACGGTTCATTTTCAGCAGCACTTCGGAAAGCGAAACGAGCGAGCTGGCGATGTCATCCTGGTTGGGCAACGTCTCACGCAGGGAAAGCGCCGTGCGGAATTCCGCTTCCGCTTTTTTGAATTGCCCCTGGTTTTCGTACACCTGGCCGAAGTTGTTGTGCACAATGGCTTCGCCGCGCACGTCTTTCGCTTCCTTCCGGATGTCGAGGGCAAGACCGAAATAATACAGCGCCGAATCGTTGACATGCTCTTCCATGAAGCACGACCCGATGTTGTTGTACGTGGAGGCCATGTCGCTCTTGTTCCCGGCTTTGATCTTGTACGACAGGGCCTGGCGGAGGAACTGCAGCGCATCGTCGTATTTCTTCTGGTTCATGTAAATGGAACCGATGTTGTTGAGGATCTTCCCCATGTAAACGGGATCTTTTTTCTCGATCGGCCGCGCATATTCGACCGCCTTGAAATAGTAATCGAGAGAGCTGTTGTAATCGCCCATTGCGCCGTAAAGCAGCCCGAGGTTCATGAGTGTTCCGGCCAGTCCCGCCGTATCTGCCGACGCTTCGCGCAGCGAAAGCGCTTCTTCGAGATAGGTTTTGGCTTCTTTGAAATTCCCGGCGCGCACCTTGATATAGCCGAGCGTGTTCGCGCAGTCGTCCAGGTTCATTGTGTCTCCCGCGGCTTTCAGCAGGCCGTAAGCTTTGGTCGCGCTGGTCTCTGCTTCCTTTTTCCGGTTAAGCACGTCAAGCGTCGATGCATTGTACAGGTTCCAGTCGCCGGCAGCGATCTTGTCGTCTTTCTGTTCTGCATCGTTCGCCGCGCGGACGCCGAAAACAAGCGCGCTGTCTGCATCCATTTTGCGGAGCGCAGAAATAAAATTTTTCCGGATGACGCGGTCGCCGGGATTTTTTTTCAGCAGGGGAGCCAGGCTGTCGGCTTTGTTTTTCTGCGCAGGCGCATTTATTCCTGCGAGAAGCAATGCAAGAACCAGGAATAGGCGTGTAAAAAAGGGACGAGGTGTTTTGCCCGGAGCCATATTTTTCAGAGGCATTAAGATAGAATATTTATCCGTAAAGGCCCGCTGCAGAGCCCGGAAGCCGTCGCATCGCAATTTCTTACCTTTGGGCGCATGCCGGAAAACACGACGGACCTTGGTAAATTCAATAACGACTGGTACCAGCCGGGAGCTTCCGTGCTTAAACGTTTTCTCTGGCATTGCTTCAGCGCCTGTTTTTTCATTTCCCGTTTTCCGTTCAACGGAATAAAAAAAGGAATGCTGCGCATGTTCGGTGCGAAGATCGGGAAGGGCGTGGTGATCAAGCCTTCCGTGAACATCAAAAGTCCCTGGCTGCTCGAGGTCGGCGATCATTCCTGGATCGGTGAAAATTCCTGGATCGATAACCTGGTGCGCGTGCGCATCGGTGCAAACTGCTGCATTTCCCAGGGCGCGTTGCTGCTGACCGGGAATCACGATTACAAAAAGAGCACGTTCGACCTCGTAACCGGTGAGATCGTGCTTGAAGACGGCGTGTGGATCGGTGCGAAGTCGGTGGTGTGCCCCGGCGTGACCTGCAGGTCACATTCCGTTCTTACCGTTGGGTCGGTCGCGACGAAAGAGATGGAAGCGTATTTTATCTACCGGGGGAACCCCGCGGTAAAAACGCGGGAACGGAAGATCAGCTGACCGCTTACTCTATTTTTTTGGCGGAGCCGGTTTGGTTTTGGGTTTCGGCTTCGGTTTCGGTTTCTGGTTCGTATAGATGACGAGCACTTGCCCGACGTGGATAATATCGCCGTTGAGGTGGTTCCATTTTTTGATCTGCACGATCGATACGCCGTAATGACTGGCGATGCGGCTCAGCGATTCTCCTTTACGCACGGTGTGTCTTACCATGTGCTTGCCGCGTGTATCCGTGCTGTTCCAGAGCGAATCCACGACGATCAGCTTTT
This sequence comes from Bacteroidia bacterium, assembly GCA_035760825.1. Taxonomy (GTDB): domain Bacteria; phylum Bacteroidota; class Bacteroidia; order Palsa-965; family Palsa-965. Next base: position 951 of record DASTSF010000212.1, on the reverse strand, counting down.
TCTGCACTTCTTTCAGGCTGTCCATGTTGAACACGAGCGAATCGTCCGTGGTGTTCAGTTCGAGAAAGTGATACGTGCTCACGATCGCATCGGCGAACAGGTTTGCTTTCAGCCGGTAGCCACGCGGTGAAAGATGTATCATGTCCGGCTGCGAATAGCCTTTTTCATTCCATTTCAGTCTCGCCGTTCTTCCGCCCGAGATCCAGTACCAGTCGAACAGGCCGCAATGTTCCTGTCGTGCAATGCCTCGGATGAGATCGGCGAACTGTTCCCCGCACACCATGTTGTGGCCTTTGCGGTACATGTCCTGCGTCGACGTGAGAATGATGGAAGCCTGCGGCGCGGCGTTGCGCACGCGGTGGATCACCGCGACGATCTGGCTGTCGAGATCGGGATGGATGCTGTCTTCGTAGATGTAATCGTTCGTGCCGAAATCGATGATGACGAGATCGGGATTCAGCGCAGGAAGCTGCTTCTCGAAAAGATCTTCATACAGCACCGACTCGTATTTCGCGCCGCCCACCCCGCAATTATGAAAAATAAGTCCGCGGTTCTCTGACGTTTCCAGGCTCATGCCGTAAAATTCGAGCTCGTTCTCGTACGGGTTGTTTTTCTGCAGCTGGATGGTGATGTGATCGCTCAGCGGGGGAAGGGAAACTTCATAATACGGAAGCGTATCCGCAGAGGATGAATCGACGGCGACAGCGATGTTCTTCGTTCCTGTTTTTACCAGGAGGTCATACGCGTTGTGCTCTTTCTTGCAGAAAATTTTCAGGCGGTTGTAGGTTTCGGGAACCGGTTTGTAAAACGTGATGGTGAACGATGCATTCGCATCATCGGTTCTCGAAGTCATCCCGATCACACCGAGCGGGAGCTTGGGCGGAAGTGCAAGACTTTTCGCATAGTCCCATTTTCCCGTGTGCGTCGATTTGTATTCAACGGAAGAGTAAG
>DASTSF010000211.1:0-2790 GCA_035760825.1 Bacteroidia bacterium | reverse complement strand
GCTGCTTGTGGTCGATGGCTCACATTCCGTCGACATCCGCCTGAACAACCTGGGGATCGAACACGTCTTTGAAACATGGGAAGGGCAAAATCATGTACCTGAGGTCGGAACAAGCAGCGCTGCGCTCGCCTATTATGATTCTGCACTCGTGATCACACGGAATTTCCTCGTGCATTACATCTGCGGTGATTCGCTGCAAAGCGGTTACACCACGAATGTGGCCGTGAACAATCTCGCCCCGCTTCCTTCGCTCATCGGTGTTTTCCCGAATCCCGCGACCGACGCATTCACCATCCAGTCAGATCGTCTCGCAGGAACCGGTTACATAATGGACCTGTATTCTTCTACCGGCGCGCTGGTGAAAAGTGTCCCGCTTTCTTCCAGCGGGCAAACCACCGTTTCCACGAACGGTCTTCCTGCGGGCATGTATTTCATGAACATCCACAATGCGGACGTGTCCTATTCGCGGAAGATACTGGTGCAATAATAAAGCCGGCTCTGTTAGCGGCACAAGATCCATAACTCATCTCACAAATGAGCTCATTTCTCATTATTCGCCCGGGCGCTGGACGGGACGGACAAAAGAAAACAACCGTCAGTTCGAGCGATAGCCGGGACGGACAAAAAAGAAAACAACTGTCTGTTCGGGCGATAGTCGGGGCGAACAAAAAGAAAACAACTGTCTGTTCGGGCGATAGCCGGGACGGACAAAAATGAAAACAACCGTCAGTTCGGGCGATAGCCGGGACGGACAAAAAAGAAAACAACTGTCTGTTCGAGCGATAGCCGGGACGGACAAAAAAGAAAACAACCGTCAGTTCGAGCGATAGCCGGGACGGACAAAAAAGAAAACAACTGTCTGTTCGGGCGATAGTCGGGACGGACAAAAAAGAAAACAACCGTCCGTTCGGGCGATAGCCGGGACGGACAAAAATGAAAACAACCGTCAGTTCGAGCGATAGTCGAGAACAGGCGGTTGTACCCTGAAATATTCCTGAAGCAGAAATCCCGCGTACACAATGACGCACATTTACGGGAACAGCACCCCGTTGCAGTCGAAGCAATTCAGCGTGGGAACAGTGGCCCCGAACTTATTATTAATCGCGGTTATGAATTCGTTCGCGATGAGCGCATCGCCTTTTTCATTGGGGTGATAGCCATCGAGGGAAAAGAACCCGCCCGTGACGAATTCGGCATTGTAATTCACGCCGTCCCACTTAATGCCTGAAACAAAGGAGCGGAAATACGAATTCATGTCAACCAGCGCAAGGTTGTACTGCGCCGCTTTCTGCGCAATGACGGAATTGTACGCCGCAATATTCATGTCGAGGTACGCCACTTCCGCGCTGTCGAGCACATAACGGTCGGGCATGACGGAAAAGAGGAGCCCGAGATAATCACATTTCAGTGAATCAACGGGAACAGAAAGTGTAATGTATTCGTTGCCGTGCATTTGCCGGAAGCCGTTCGGCGCATTGGCGTCGGCGATAACGAACCCGTTGTTCCCACTGGCGAAATTGATATTCATGAACCCGGCCTGCTGGTAAATATCATTCAGCGAATCCGCCTTGCTTTGCGTTAACGCTGCGCCGTTCCAGGGAACAAGCGTGTAATACGGGAAATCGCGGAAATCGGGAATATTCGCGATGACACCTTTCGCACCGTTCTGCGTGAGTCGGCTCAGCGCTGAATCGAGATAGGCTGAAAATGTCGCCGCAGAAGGAATGCTGACGCCCGCTCCACCCTGCTGCGCGTAATTGTAAATGTCTTCCATGCCGAACCACGCGGAAAAGAACGTGGCATTCACGTTCACCGCATCGCCGATCACCGTGGATGTTCCGGCGTTGGATGCGATGCGATGATAATACGGGTTCGTGTTCTGCGAAACGGAATAATTTCCCAGCGAAGGAGAGAACAGCTGCGCCATCGTTGCGAACGGAACGGAAAAATCCTGGGCGGATCCGGATGCAGGAGAATTGATCTCCGCCGCTGCATTTGCTCTCGCCAGCGAATCCCACACCGGCATGAGCGAATTCACGCCCTGGCAATCCGTTTTGAATCCCAGCTTCGATGCGTTCACGAACCAGCTTTCCCAGGGTTTCAGGTTCCAGCCGAGTCCGCCGCTGACCGAGATTTTCTCCTGCAAAAAACTTCCGCCCCCGGCGAGCATCAGCTGGCGCGCCAGCAAAGCGGGAACAGAACGCTCCTGTCCGCGCGCAGACAATGCACCATCCATATAGCCCGACATAAAATCACCGCCGACGGCAACCATTTTCGAAAAATCACAGCTGCCGGGCTGCGGCCTGGGAACAGAAAGATCCGGCGTGCAGTTCGCGTAAAAAACCACCACGGAGAAAATCGTCGCAGCAAAAACGGAAGGAAGAAAATACCTGCGCATAACAAACCGAAGCTACAAATTTTTCTTTCACTTAATTCCCGCCTTATGCTGCATTCACAATCACCTTCAATCTTTACATATTAGCCGATTTTCTTACATACCCCTGAACTAAACTTATGCAAGCCCCGTATATGCGTTTGTATTTTTATCCCGGACAGATGTTTCGCTTTCTTCTTTTCCCGTTTTTCATTCTGCTTTCCGCTGCCGGTCACGCACAGCATTTTTCCCATTTCCTGTACGTTCATGAAGCGGCCGGACTGAACAAGCAGATCCCGATGGCGGGTTATTCGATGGCGAAAAAACACATCGCGTATAATTTTGCTGCCGGTAAAGCTTCCGGCACCGATAACCAATCCCTCGATCCGCAGGATATCGATAATATCAATGCGAAA
>DASTSF010000210.1:0-4114 GCA_035760825.1 Bacteroidia bacterium | reverse complement strand
GAAAATTGCTGAAAAGAGTTTTCCTGCATGCCATAGAAGGTGAATCCATCCTGTTCACGGATGACGGAAATATTTTCGCAACAGGTTTCGTGACACGATACCGCCCGGAAAACTACAGAGGAGACCTGACGCAGGGCGTGTGCGCATTCCTGCTCGACACTGCGCTGAACGTAACCTGGCGCGAAACCTACCCGTGCTTTTACAATTCCGTGCCTCATGCTGCGATCCAGCTGCGCGATCATTCATTCCTCGTCATCGCTTCCACGCTCGTTTACAAAGACACGGTCAACTGGGGCGCCGACGACAGGGACGACAACCGCATGCTCATCATCGGTCCCGGCGGGAAAAGCGTACGCGACACGATTTTGCTTTCGGTGAAAAGAGATCGGTATGAGCAGGAATACTACGACATGTACCCGCACGCCAAACCCGAAATGCCGTTCTGCTACCTGTATAACGTCGTGGAAACCGACAGCGGGTTTATTTTCTCGGGAACATTCCTGGCCAGCTTATCCGACTGGTCGGTGATCCTTATCCGCACTGACAAAAATTTCGGCCTGAAAAAGATCAGGAAGATCTCTTACAAACTAAGCAAGTACCGGAAAATTCCATTGTGGAGCCAGAGCATGACCTGCGATACGGCGGGTATCGTGGTTACCGCAAGGGGAGAATATTCGGAGGACAACAATTTCATCTTCCGGTACAGTTACGATTTTGATTCCCTGTGGATGCGGCAAACTCCCGGCAAGTCTCTCGATCCGCCGGTTGTTTCCTGTACTTCGGCGGGACATTACCTCATGTGCCAGAGCAGCGGCAACCGTGCGTACATTACATTCTTCGATCCGTCCGGAAACCAGGAAACATTGCCACCCGGCACGAAAGACATTATGGAAATAGACGGCATCTGTCCTGACGGAAATTACGCTTACATCATTTCCAGCACGAAAGAGACACCCCGCCAGACGTACGTAATGAAAATAAAACTGAATTGAGGTTTTCCTGTTTTACGGAAAGCTGCGGAAGAAATTCTCAGCGTGCACTGCGTTAAAGCTCCTCGCAAACACACGCGGTTATAAAACACCGGAACATCAACCGGGAAATTTCACTCTTTCGATATCTCCTTCTTCAGCTCCAGCAGGAAACCCTTCACCGCCTCGAGCGACTTCACCATCTCCACGTTATTGAACGCATCATCCTTGTTCGTCTTCAGCTTTTCTTTCGCGCCCTGCAGCGTAAAGCCCCGCTCCTTCACGAGATGATAAATGAGACGGAAATTATCGATGTCCGTTTTCGTGAACATGCGGTCGCCTTTCCTGTTCTTTTTCGGACGGATGATCTCGAACTCTTTTTCCCAGAAACGGATGAGCGACGCATTCACGCTGAACATCTTCGAAACTTCACCGATGCTGTAATACAGCTTTTCGGTTTCTTTTTCCTTGTAAGGCATCGTGCGTTCAAAGTTTAAAATTCCAGGTTTGAAGAACTGCCCGCAACTGCAGGCTTTCATCAGTCGAAAGCCTGCCCGGATTCTGCCGCCATCTTGATGAGCAGCTGGTATTGCTCGGGCGTGAGATCGTCGTAATAATAATTTACCGGGTTCATCAGCTCGCCGTTCTTGTGCACTTCGTAATGACAGTGCGGCGCGGTGGAAAGTCCCGTGCTGCCTACGTAGCCGATCACCTGCCCGCGCTTCACCTGCTGCCCGGGAACAACGGCCATGCGGCTCATGTGGCCGTACAGCGTTTCATAGCCGAAACCGTGGTTGATCACCACGTGCCAGCCGTAGCCCTGCGATTTATCATCCGCCACCGTGACCACGCCGTCGCCGGTCGCATAGATCTCCGTTCCTTCCGCCGCAGCGAAATCCATTCCCGGGTGGAATTCGGGCGTTTTGTAAATGGGATGGATCCTCCAGCCGAACCCGCCGGGCGCATGACGCAGATCTTTGTTGGCAATGGGCATGATGGCGGGAATGCTGGCGAGCATTTTCTCTTTTCCTTTCGTCAGCTTGATCACGTCGTCATACGATTTCGACTGGATGTACATCTCTTTGGCGATGAGATCGACTTTCTGCGTGAGCGAGATCATCAGCGCGGAATTGTCGAACCCTTCGAGGTCTTTGTAGCGGTCGGCGCCCCCGAAGCCGGCCCGCCGGATGGCATCGGGAATGGAATCGGTTTCGAGAATGGCGCGGTATATGTCATTGTCGCGGCTGGCGAGGTCATGCAGCACGAGGTCGTACTGGTCGAGCCGGCGGTTGAGCAGCTTGTACTGCAGCGTCATCTGGTCGATCTCGCGGCGCAGCCTGCGCTCTTTCGGAGAATCGAAATACCGGAACGCGATGATGACGGAAATAACCCCGATAACAGATGATGTGCCGAGAAACGAAAGTATCCGGAACAGGCGCGTGCCGATCGGCGTCACGGCCTTCTCGTAGCTTAACGTTTTGGTATTGTACCGGTAGCGGATCTTCGACATGCTCCGTTTTTGGGAACGTTAATTTACCATTTTATCCGTTTCCAATGCCGGTAAATTATTTCCCGCACGGGCCCGGGCCGAAAATGCGTTTCATCGCTGTGAGACGCAAAACCGCCGGCAATCCATTTCCGCAGCGAATTCCTACTTTTGGCGCAATGCAAGCGACACTGCGCCTACTGCTCTCTTCCGCCCTTTTTATTTTTCTTTTTTCATCGCTTTCCGCACAGGACTCGGTAGCGTATTATCCGAACGGTACGAAAAAATTCGAACGTCATTTCAACGAAAAGGGAAAGAAAATACTCACGTGGTACGATGGAACGGGGAAGAAAGTCCGCGTTTCGCTTTTCCTCACCGATGACCTTGTTTCCGATTCGCTTTTCGATAACGGGAAACTCGTCAGCACCGGCTTCCGGAACAAGGGCGAAGTGTACGGGCACTGGACGTATTACCATACGAACGGGACGGTTGCCCTGAAAGGCGATTACCGGTTTTACCGCAACCTCCACATCATGGGCGATACGACGGCGCACCTGCAATCGCTTACCGTGAAAACCGGCGTGTGGAGAAGCTACGACGACAAAGGCCGCATCACGCGGAAGGAAATTTACCGCCACGGTTATCTCCGGAAATACTTCATCTACGACACCAACGGGAAAAGCACCACCACGGAACGCTTCCGCAAATGCAGAAGCGGGAACTGCCCGGTGAAGAAAGCGGAAGATTGAATGACGCGGCACGATAACGGGGAAGAACGCCGCCTCCACAGTACCGTTTTGGTTCGTATTTTTGCTGCCTCATTTTACTTCGTATGAACGCCAAAGAGATACGCCGCACTTTCCTTGATTTTTTCCGTTCGAAAGGACACGAGATCGTTCCGTCCGCACCGATGATCATCAAGAACGATCCCACGCTCATGTTCACCAACGCGGGAATGAACCAGTTCAAGGAATGGTTCCTCGGCAACTCTCCGGCGAAATGGCCGCGCGTGGCCGACACACAGAAATGCCTGCGCGTTTCCGGGAAACACAACGACCTCGAGGAAGTGGGCGTCGACACGTATCACCACACGATGTTCGAGATGCTCGGCAACTGGAGCTTCGGTGATTATTTCAAAAAAGAGGCGATCGAATGGAGCTGGGAGCTGCTGACGAAAGTGTACCATCTTCCCGAAGACCGCCTGTACGCGACGGTTTTCGAAGGAAGCAGCGACGACGGACTGAGCTTCGACCAGGAAGCGTTCGATCACTGGAAAAAATTCCTGCCGGAAAGCCGCATCCTCAAAGGCAACAAAAAAGATAATTTCTGGGAAATGGGCGATACGGGTCCGTGCGGTCCGTGCACCGAAATTCATTTCGATTCGCGCAGCGACGAAGAACGCGCAAAAGAATACGGCGCGAAGCTCGTGAACAACGATCATCCCCTCGTGATCGAGATCTGGAACAACGTGTTCATGGAATTCAACCGCAAGGCGGACGGCTCGCTGGAGAAACTTCCCGCGCAGCACGTCGACACGGGCATGGGCTTCGAACGTCTTGTGCGCGTGATCCAGCAGAAGCAGTCGAATTACGACACGGATGTTTTTCAGCCGGTGATCCGCAAGGTGGAAGAGATTTCCGGGCTGCGTTACACCCCGGGA
>DASTSF010000209.1:0-4375 GCA_035760825.1 Bacteroidia bacterium | reverse complement strand
AGAACAGCAATTTCAGCAAGCGGAAATTCTACTACACAATTTATTACCAGGACGATTCCTACAAATTCCCGGAATACAGCGAAGCCGGCGGAATGAAATACGAGAACCGGTTGTCATCACGGAACTTTTACGGATCGTGGGGTGAAACGGAGGAAAGTTTCCGTCCCACGAAGGAGCTGGCCTGGGGCGAGCAGACCACCGTCACCGATTCATTCCGCATTGTAGGCAATCCGCGCAATGAACCCGCGTGCTTCGGACGAATGGATCAGTCCGGCATCAGTGCGCTGAAGATCGCGAACATGATCAACTACATCCACACGCGCGCCGACTGGATGCTCGACGTCCAGGTGAAAGCCGGGCGCAATCACTGCACGATCGAACAGCAGGTTTTCCGTGATGCGGTGTGGCAGATCGATGACCAGCGGAAGAAAAAAGAAGGGAACAACCGGTGGAAACGCAACCCGCGCGCGGGAACGTACAAGTTCATGCTCGTCGTGACAACGTATGATGCGCTGCAGGATGTTCCCGTTTCCGTGCGCGATCTCACCAAGAGCGAACCGAACGGTCATGCGATCAACCCGTTCTATTTTTTCCTGTACGGAACAGGCAGCGTCGACAAGCGCATGAAAGTGCTCGTGGCCGATGAGCAGCTGAGCGTGAAAGTGAAATTCGAAACGTCGTCGGGCGTGTACGCCGATCCGTTCCAGCTGACGGAAACCGGCATCGATACATCGTCGTTCTGCGCCACGTGCGGAACGGACAGCCTCCTGTACCGCCGTGCGCAGTTCGAGCAGCTGAATTATTTCGAGGACCACAGCAACGTCCTGAATACAATTCCCGTAACGGCCGATGTCGCCGACAGCAATTACACGCGTGCGCAGTACGAAGCGAACAAGGAAAAATACGCGGATGAAAATTCACGCGTGCAGGACATCGTGCGGAATTTCCGCCGGCCCTGCGAAACGGTGAAAGTGGATTCCGCCACAGGCGCTATCGAGCTCATCAACCCGGGGAATCCTGCGCCGCCTTACCGGAAGGAAAATGTCGGCGTGCGTTCGCGTATCGGGCTGACGTACGGGAAGTACCGCGTGTGCGTCGCATTTCCGAAGATTATTTCGCAGGATCATGTGTGGAACGGCATCTGCAACGCCGTGTGGCTGCTCTACCAGGACGATGCGCCATGGAATGCGCGGAAAGATTGCGCAGGCGGTTACATCGCGAAAAGCGACAACCGGAAAAAGCAGGCGGAACGGCAGCCCACGCTGAATTATTCCGAGATCGACATGGAAATGGTGAAAGCGTCGGGCAACTGGCCGGCTTCCTCGTACGGAAAAAATCCTGCTCCCGCTGACGATCATCCCGAGAACAACGATGACGTGCTGCTGGCGTGCACGAACTGGGACATGGCCTGCCATGAACCGAAAAAATATGTCGAAGGCGTCGTGCCCCTGTTCTTCCGGAAACGGAAATTCGACCTGCACCGCTGGGATTACTGGTACCAGGCCGTGACGATCCGCACGGTGTTTGATCACAATGAAATTTTCAACCGCCCGTATTACTGGTACGGCATCGACTGGACGCCCGATCACATCACGTGGAGCGTGGGCCCCGACAAAGATCACATGACGGTTATCGGGTACATGGACGATTCCGTCACTGCGATCCCGGACAACCAGATGAGCCTCGTCGTCACGCAGCAGTTCCACAATACCGAATGGTGGGTGCCCGCGCCTTTCGACCAGCGATACATTCCATACCCGAAACACCCGATCGTGGGAAGGGTGCTCGCCGTGGAAGTAGAATGATGCGGGACGTTTATCATTTTTGATCCGTCATTTCCTTTGTCGCATCTCTACATTCATATTCCTTTCTGCCGCCAGGCGTGCCATTACTGCGACTTTCATTTTTCAACGACGCTGCACAGTCGCGGTGAAATGGTGAAGGCTATTGCAAAGGAAATTTCATTGCGGAAGGACGAGCTGGATGAAAAAAAACTTTCGACGATCTATTTCGGCGGGGGAACACCGTCGCTGATCGGTGCCGATGAACTGAAGCGTATTTTCGAAGCGATCGCAAAACATTTTTCCATTGACGAAAATGCGGAGATCACACTCGAAGCGAACCCGGATGATCTATCGAAGGAATTCCTGGCCGGGCTGCGCACCACGCCGGTGAACAGGCTGAGCATCGGGATCCAGTCGTTCCGCGAAGAAGACCTGCGCATGATGAACCGCGCGCACAACGCCGCACAGGCGGAAAGCAGCCTGCGCATGGCGCGGGACGCGGGATTCGGCAACATCACCGCCGACCTCATTTACGGCATTCCCGGCATGAGTGATGAAGAATGGCGGAAAAATATTTCGCACCTGCTTTCGTTCGCTGTCCCGCATATTTCTGCGTACTGCCTGACGGTGGAACCGAAAACGGCGCTGGCTCATTTTGTGCGGGAGGGGAAAGCGAAACCGGTCGATGAAGAGGAAGCGGCTTCGCATTTCCAGGTGCTGGCGGAAGAAACAGCGGCGGCAGGATTCATGCAGTATGAAATTTCAAATTTTGCGCGGCCGGGTTTTATCGCCCGGCACAACAGCAGTTACTGGTTCGGTGAAGAATACCTCGGCGTGGGTCCTTCCGCGCACAGCTTCCGCGGGAAGGTGAGACGAAAGAATGTTTCGTCGAACCCGTTGTACCTGCAATCGCTTGCGCAGAACAAAACGGCGTTCGAAGAAGAAACGCTGAGCAGCGATGCGCGTTTCAATGAATTCGTGATGACGCGTCTTCGCACCATGTGGGGAATTCCGCTGGAAGAGGTGCGGACGGTCTTCGGGGAAACATATTACAAAAATTTAATTTCAGCTTCCCGCAAGTGGATTTCCGAAGGGAAAATGACAGGAGAAAACGGAACGCTCGTTCTCACACACGGGGGAAAGCTGCTCGCCGATAGCATCGCTTCCGATTTTTTTATGGTCTGATTTTTGCTAAATTTAGTTTGAGCAAACCCACGCGGGCATGGACCCGAAACGTTCTCTTGGCGTAATTTTTCTTTTGCAGTTCGCTTTTTCCCTTAAGGCCGGAAATTTTGAAAGCAGGTACGGGATCGGTGTGGTGCATGTGGAACCGTATAATTTCTTTTCGATACAATTCTGGAAAAAACCTTCCGACGTTATCCCTTACGAGCAGGTGAATTTTCTCCGCGACTCCTCGGGTAAATTCCTCCACTTTTATTTTTCGGATGCCGACACGGACAGTGCGCCCGCCTGGTTCGCCCCGGAAATATTCACGATGAAAAGCGATACCCCGCGCATCGATATGTTCTGCATTGAGCAGAGTGGCGACTGGTGCAACGTGATCGTAAACTCCGGGACGGGAAAATCGATGTGGATACACACCGGGCCGGATACGAAATTCCGGACGTGGGAAGAATTCTACGCGGAATTTTCCATGATCACGCTCACTGATGCGGAAGCGCAGATCTACCCGAAACCGGACCTGAAAGCAAAGCACAAAAAAGTGACAGCGAAATTATCTCCCGGGCAGGCGCAGAAAATTCTGCCCGGCGCGATACAGGACAGGTGGATGAACGTGACGGTGATCGTCACCGGTCCTGACGGAAAAGAAGTGAGTAAAACCACGGGCTGGATACTCTGGCGCGACGACGATAAACCATTGGTGAATTACACCCGGTGATTGCGAATCAGAGAGTAATGATCAGGAATTAAGAGTTGAAAAGGCTTACGTTTCCTTTTGTCGAATTTTTGGTAATACCCAAAATCTGCAAGTCATAATGTTCAGTCATGAAAATGCCTGAACCACGGAGAGGTTTGCTGCTGAGTCCAAGTTAGTACTATATCCAGGAGTTGTTGCGGCATTCAAGCAGCAAGACGACGCAAATCTACACACATGTTAGTGCGCAGAACCTGCAAAAGATCCGTATGTCTTTTGATACATTGTAGTTTATTTAGTAAATTTCAAAGAAATAATACGCATCAAAACATTCCCTAACATTGCATATTGACAGGATAGACGAACTTTTGTTACAGCTATTAGCTAGTTAGCTACCATTAGAAAAATCAATATGAGTAATTTATATATACCCAATAGTATCTCGTTGAGAAGTTTTGATACGGTCTTTAAAAACAATGATTTCAACTTCTCTGACAAGAATGTCCAAATATCATTTCATCCTTCGTATGTTGCCATGCATCCAATCGGAATAGTTTTCTATGCCGCATTAATGGACCATTGGAGACAAAACGGAATTACAAGAAAGGCCTCCATTGATTATAGAATTAGATCAATTCCTTATCTACAAAGAATGGGGTTGTTTTCTGCATTAAATTACAAGGATCCGATTTCAACGAAGACTCACGATGAAACA
>DASTSF010000208.1:0-11833 GCA_035760825.1 Bacteroidia bacterium | reverse complement strand
CCCTCGGCCAGGGATCGAGCTTGGAATTATCATCCGCCGCGTTTGTGAGATAGCTGTACACGCGGTCGATGCCATTGGTGCAGTTGCCGTTTGGATCGATATTGGCGAGCTTGAACTGGATGTTCGCGCTGGCGGCAATGCTGACAAAGGAAGATTCAATTGCCGTAGTGTCGGGGTTCAGCTTTGCATAATCCTCGTTAAGGATGCGCATTTCATCCAGCACCTGTGCGTCCGAAATATTTTCAGAGCCGTACTGGTGGATGATGTGAAAAACAACGGGCACCGTGTATACGGTGGGCATCATCGCCTGCTGGGACTGGCGGTAATAGTTGTGGCTGAAATCGATCGAATCCTGCTTTTCGGCAAGACGTTCGTTCGCATCGAACTGCGCCTTGATGTCGGGATGAGCGGCGAAGACCTTTGCCATCATGATATCGGTACCGCAGCCCAGGTCTTCCCCACTATAAGGGGACTGTGCTTTTGCCGCAAAAATTGAAGCAGCCAGAAAAAGTCCGGTGAAAAGGGTATTCTTTTTCATGAATGAATGATTTGGATGTTGTATTAGTGTGCTTGATACTTAGACGTCTTTCACGGAAAAAACGGTCTCCGTGAATTTTTTGGGGAGCTCTAAGATAGTCAAATATTTAGCCGAAATCAAGGCCGGTTCTGCAAGCTGGCCGCTCGTTTTATAGTCGCTGAACTGCCCGATGCGGCTGAAATTCTTCTTCTCCGATTTCCGGATCTCGTCCTGCATGGCGGTGTCGACAATGCCGGGGGCCACGGAGAACACGTGAACATTTTTCCGCCCGCGCAGCTTCTGCTCTTCTGCCACGACGCGGGAGAACATATCGAGCCCTGCTTTGGCAGTACAATAAACGCTCCATCCGTCAATGGGATTTTTTCCCGCGCCGGAAGAGATGTTGATGATCACCTGCGTGACGTTTTCCGAAACGTAAGCGGCGAGAAATTCATTGGTAAGGCACACCGGCGCCAGCAGGTTGACGTGGATCGCTTCCGTGACCCGCTGCGCATCCATTTCTCCTGCATACTTCACACCGCCCAGCGTGCCGGAATTATTGATCAGCGCAATCTTCCCCGGATCTTTCAGCGCCGGGAAACGGAACCGCTTCACTTCTTCCGCATCGGAAAGATCGATGCTGATGTGCGTGTAATTGGGGTGCGAAATGCTGCAGCTTCTCGAAAGTCCCGTTACATGATGGCCAGGATCTTCAAGCAGCGCAAGCGCGATCGCTTTCCCGATCCCGCGCGATGTGCCTGTGATAAAATAGTGGTTCAACGTTCGCGGAATTATTTCAGGGCCTGTTCCAGGTCGGCGAGCAGGTCCTCGACATCCTCGATGCCGACGCTGAGGCGGAGAAGATTGTCCACCACGCCCACGCGCTCACGTTCTTCTTTCGGGATGGAAGCGTGCGTCATCGTTGCGGGATGATTGATGAGCGACTCGACGCCGCCCAGCGATTCGGCCAGTGAAAAAACGTGGAAGGAGGAAGCAATGCGGAACGTTTCTCCGAGGTCCGCGCCTTTAAGCACGATGGAGATCATGCCGCCGAAATCCTTCATCTGTTTTTTCGCGATGGCATGATTCGGATGATCTTCGAAGCCGGGCCAGTAAATTTTCTCAATGCGCGGATGCGTTTTCAGGAATCCCGCGATCTTCCTGCCGTTGAAGCAGTGGCGGTCCATGCGCACGTGCAGCGTTTTTATTCCGCGGAGAACGAGAAATGAATCCATGGGTCCGGGCGTGGCGCCGCAGGAGTTCGCGATGAACGCGAGCTGCTCATGGAGCTTTGCATCGTTCATGACGAGCGCGCCCATAACGACGTCGCTGTGGCCGCCGAGGTATTTGGTCACCGAATGCATGACGATATCCGCGCCGAGCGCCAGCGGGTTCTGGAGGCAGGGCGAAGCGAACGTGTTGTCGACCGCAAGAATGAGCTTGTGCTCTTTCGCGATGGCCGCGCAGGCGGCGATGTCGATGATCTGCATCGTGGGGTTCGTGGGTGTTTCGGCCCAGATGAGCTTCGTATTCGCGTTGACGTATTTGCGGATGTTCGCCGCATCGGTCATGCTGATGAAATGGAATTTTATTCCGTAGTTGGCGAACACTTTGGTGAACATGCGGTACGAGCCGCCGTAGAGATCATCGCCGGTGATCACTTCATCGCCGGGACGGAGCAGCTTGATGATCGCGTCGATGGCGCCCATTCCCGAGCTGAAGCAGAGACCATACGAACCACCTTCGAGCGCGGCGATGCATTTTTCAAGCGCGACGCGCGTGGGATTCCTGCCGCGTGCATAGGCGTAGCCTTTGTGCTTCCCCGGCGATTCCTGCACGTACGTTGACGTCTGGTAGATGGGTGTCATGATGGCGCCGGTGGAAGGATCGGGTTCCTGCCCGGCGTGGATGGCTTTCGTACCGAAGCCGTACTTGGATGCGTCTTTCATAACAGGAAAAATGAAGTGTAAAATTGGGAAAATTAGGGGCCGCCGAAACACCGGGAACGGAAAAAACCTTTGACGCACGGAAAAGTCCTGTACATAGCCGGGATTGAGGGAAGCTCCGCGACCCGAAAGCCCGAACGGACGAGAATAAAAAGCGCAACCGGTTCGCTGCAAAGCAATACTTTTGACGCATGAAAAAATTCTACTACCTCGGCACGTGCGACACCTGCGCGCGCATCATCAAAGAAACGGGCGTGGATAAAAAAGGGTTCGTGATGCAGGATATCAAAACGGAGAAGATCACGCCTGCGCAGATCGACGAGATGAAGAAGCTGGCGGGAAGCTACGAGGCGCTGTTCAGCCGCGTGGCGCTGAAATACAAAACGCTCGACCCGAAGCCTTCGTCAGAAAAAGAATACAGGAAGCTCATTCTCGGGGAATACACATTCCTGAAACGTCCCGTGGCGATCATGGGCGACAGGATTTTTATCGGGAATTCGAAGAGCAACGTTTCCGCTTTAAGGGAGGCGCTCGGGAAATAGCTGAACACCCGGACCGGAAGACTGGAATTTCCAACCATTCATTTGTGAACAAAACCGCCCCTGCGCACATCTCGCTTTTCATCTCGATGGCCATTTACGCCGCGGGATTCACCATTATCAAGGAAGTGACGCCGCAGCACCTCGGCCCGATGGGATTCGTGGCGCTGCGCCTGCTCGGTGCCACGCCCGTTCTCTGGCTGGCCGGACTTTTCCTCCGCGAAAAAGCGGAACGTGCAGACATCCCGAAATTCGCGCTGCTTTCGCTTTGCGGCGTAACGATCAACCAGACGCTTTTCGTGCGGGGCATGAGCCTCACCTCGCCGATCAACGGGGCGATCATCATGATCACGTCTCCTCTTCTCGTCCTCGTGCTGGGCAGCATCATCCTGAAGGAGCGCATCACGCTGCTGCGTTTCGCGGGAATTGCCGTCGGTCTTGCCGGCGCCGTGCTGCTCATTCTCACAGGCACGCTCGCGAACGCACGCGAAGACAGTCCGCTGGGCGACCTGTTCATCTTCATCAACGCGTTATCGTGGGGAACGTTCCTCGTGCTGGTGAAGCCGATGATGAAGAAATATTCCACGGTCATGATCCTGAAATGGGTTTTTCTTTTCGGGATGATCATCATCGTTCCGCTCGGCATTCCCGATCTGCAGAAAGCGGACTGGAAAACTTTTTCAGAAAGCACGCTGCCGGACGGTTCGTTCTTCGGAACGGTGTGGTTCAATATCGCGTTCGTGGTTTTCGGCGTGACGCTCATTGCGTACCAGCTGAACACCTATGCGCTGAAGGCGCTGAGCCCGTCGGTGGTGAGCGCCTACATTTATCTGCAGCCGGTGATGGCGGCGGGGATCGCGCTGTATTTCGGGAAAGATTCGCTGACGTGGGAGAAAGTCCTTTCCGCAGCGCTGATCTTCACCGGAGTGATGATGGCCAGCAAGGCGAAGAACGTGATGAAGAACGACGCCGCGGAAAAACCGTAATGAGCCGCAATCCTTAACTTTTGTATTTTCGTTTCCTATGAGATCAATGACCGGTTTCGGCAAGGCCGTATGTGAATTGCCGCAGAAAAAAGTGACGGTCGAGATCCGTTCACTGAACAGCAGGCAGCTCGACCTGAACGTGCGCATCCCGTCGCTTTACAGGGAAAAAGAAGCTGAGATACGGGCGGCGATCTCGAAAAACGTCGAACGCGGCAAAGTGGATTTTTCCATTTACGTGGAAGCCTCGGGCGAATCAGGTTCGGCCACGATCAACGAAGAGCTGGCGACGGCGTATCACCGCGAGCTGAAAAAACTCTCGGATGCGATCGGCGAAAAACGCACGGATTTTCTCTCGCTCATTATCCGCATGCCGGATGTGCTGCGCAACGACCGGCAGGAGCTGAACGAAGAAGAATGGGAACAGGTTTCCGCAGCGGTCGGACAGGCGGTGAGCGCGTTCAACGGCTTCCGCGATGACGAAGGGAAAGTGCTGTCGGGCGAGTTCGTTCAGCGTATCGGCATTATCCGCAAAAAGCTGGAAGAGATCGCCACGCTCGATCCGCAGCGCGCCGCCAACGTGCGCGAGCGCCTGAACAAGATCCTTTCCGAAACCACGAGCGCCGAGAATATCGACAAGAACCGTTTCGAGCAGGAGCTCATTTATTACCTCGAAAAATTCGACATCACCGAGGAGAAGCTTCGCCTCAGCACGCACTGCGATTATTTCCTCGAAACGATGAAAGAACCGTCGAGCGGAAGGAAGCTCGGTTTCATTTCACAGGAAATAGGAAGAGAAATAAACACGATCGGCTCCAAAGCGAACGATGCGGGGATCCAGAAGCTCGTCGTGCAGATGAAAGATGAGCTGGAAAAGATCAAAGAACAGCTGCTGAACGTACTCTGACCGCGACGCATTCTCCGGGAGCTATTTCCATGCGTCCTTCGTAATTTTGCCACATGCAGGAAAAAGGGAAACTCGTTATTTTTTCAGCGCCTTCAGGAGCAGGAAAGACCACGATCGTCCATCACCTGCTGGGCCGGTTCCCTTCGCTTGAATTTTCAGTTTCCGCCACCAGCCGTGCACCGCGCGGCGAAGAGCAGCACGGTGTGGATTATTATTTTCTTTCAGCGGATGAATTCCGCCGCCGCGTGGACGCCGGGGAATTCGTGGAATGGGAAGAAGTGTACCCGGGACAATATTACGGCACGCTGCATTCGGAAGTGGAACGGATCTGGCGCAAGGGCCACACCGTGATCTTCGATGTGGACGTGACGGGCGGGCTGAACCTGAAAAAAAAATTCGGCGGTGCGGCGCTTTCCGTTTTCGTGCGGCCGCCTTCGGTGGAAGCGCTTGAAAAAAGATTGCGGCAGCGGGCCACGGAGCCGGAAGAAAAGATCCGCATGCGCGTAAGCAAAGCCGTGCATGAGCTGACGTTCGAGCCTTCCTTCGATCGCGTTATCGTGAACGAGGACCTGCAGAAAGCCTTTGCGGAAGCGGACGGGATCGTCGGCGGATTCATCGAAAAAAAACAGCATTGAAAACCGGACTTTTCTTCGGCTCATTTAATCCCATTCACGTCGGGCATCTCGTGCTGGCGAATTACATGCTCGCGTTCACGGACCTTTCCGAGATCTGGTTCGTGGTGTCACCGCACAACCCGCTGAAAGAAAAAAAAGGACTGCTGCAGGATAATCACCGCCTGCGCATGGTGCGCATGGCGATCGAGGATCATCCGAAAATGAAAGCGAGCAATATCGAATTCAGCCTGCCGCAGCCTTCCTACACAGTTACGACGCTGGCGCACCTGGCCGAAAAATACCCGGCTAAAAAATTCTGCCTCATCATGGGCGCCGACAATCTCGCCTCCCTGCGCAAATGGAAAAACTACGAGTTCATCCTCGAGCATCACTCCATTTATGTTTATCCGCGTCCCGACTCTGACGGGGGCGAATTTGCCACGCACGGTTCCGTGATCATGACGGAAGCGCCGCTGATGGAGATATCCTCCACGTTCCTGCGCAATGCGATCCGCAACAAAAAAGACGTCCGTTATTTTTTTCCACCGCAGGTTTGGGAATACCTGAAGGAAATGCACTTTTACGAAAAATGAACACGCTTCTGCCCAAGACAGTGCAGCACCGGACCGGCGAGATCACGCTGGAAGGAACGTATTACATCTACCGCATCAGCGAAGGTGCGGAGATCGTGCTGGAGGATGCGGAAGAGCTCATTCGTATAGGGACCGAAATGGTGGGAAACCGGCAGGTTGTCTCGATCGTGGATGGGAGGAATAATTTCAGCATTACCGGGGAGGCGCGCGAATATTTTGCCAGGCAGACGGATAAAAACCGTTTCCTTGCCGTGGCGATCATTACCAATTCGACGGCGCAGCGCCTCATCATCAATTTCTTTATCCGCGTGAACAAACCGGGCGTTCCGACAAAACTTTTTGCGAACGAAACAGAAGCGAAAAAGTGGCTGCAGAATTTCCTGTAAACGAAAAAGCCCCGGGAAATTTCCGGGGCTCTTTTTCCTGGATCAATCAGAATGTCATTGTATCACCAGCTGTTTAACGGCTGTTCCGTTCTCCGTTTTCACTTCCACGAAATACATTCCCGCGCTGGTGCCGCGAAGGTCGATATCGGATGTGAACGTGCCTGCTGCGGCATCCTGTGAAGAAGCGTAAACCACTCTTCCGAGGTTGTCATAGATCGTCGTCTGCACGTTTTGCGCCTGGCCGAGATAAACCGAGAGGCGGAAGCTTCCGTCGCCGGGGTTCGGTGAGAGCATCAGTGAATTCTGCAGATCGGGCGAAGCCATTCCTTCAGGGTTGAAGAAATCGATGTTCGACTGCGAACCGACGTAATCCGTGGCATTCTGGCTGAGGCGCGAAGGCGAACATCCGCCGTACGGGTGAACCGCTTCCACCATGTAATAAAGCGGCCCGGCCGGCGCTGTAACATCGGTATACGTGAACACGTTCCCGGCCACCTGCGTAAGCAGCGTAAGCTGGCTCATGGAAGGTCCGCGGAAAATGTTGTACGTCGAGATCGGGAGTCCTTCATAAGCCGTCCACTGCAGGTTCACCGCACCCGAAAATCCGGGGCTTGTCTGCAGGTGGATCGTGCGGTGGTGATAGCTGGTATCCGATTCATTTCCGCAGCCGTCCACCGTGGTGAGCACGTAACGGTTCGCCATGACGACCGGGTTCGATGACATGTCAATGAATGTTGTGAACTGTGAAACAGGTTGTGTTCCCACGAGCGCGTATTGCCCGCTGACCGCCGTTTCACGGTAAATATTGTAATAGCCCGTCATCGGGGAATTCCATCTTTCCCAGATCACTTTGTTCTTGTTCGTTGCCGTGTCAACTGTGACGAAACAGATCTGCTCGTTGTACATATTCAGCGAATCGACAACGACCATGAACGTATCGGTTGCAGTGCCGCAGCCCGACGTTGCCGTAACCGTGTACGTGATGTTACCGGAAACGGTCAGGTAAGGATCCTGCACATTCGGGTTGCTCAATCCTGTCGGCGGCGACCAGCTGAATGTTGCGGACGGATCGCTGCACATTGCATAAAGCTGTGTGCTGTCGCCGCAGCTGTACATTCCGTAACCGCCCGTGTACACCCAGAGGGAATACGCGGCGACGGAATCAGAAGCCGTGGCCGAGCAGCCTGCGCTGTCGGTGATCGTGCAGGTATAAGAACCTTGCGCAAGACCGGTAATCGTCTGCGTGGTTTGTCCGCCCGGCTGCCAGAGGTATGTGTAAGGCTGCGTTCCGCCGTAACCGTAAGCAGTTGCGCTGCCGCCGTTCCCGCTGCAGGTGCTGTCCGGCGTGGTATACACGTATGCGGTCAGCGTGGAATTATTGACGATCGTACAGGTGGCGGTCATCACGCATCCGTTGGACTGATCCGTCACTGCAACGGTGTAAGTTCCGGCTGCGAGGTTGGATGCCGTGGCAGAAGTTCCACCCGAAGGCGACCACGCATACGAGAACGGGCCTGTTCCGCCGGTGACGTTCACCGTAGCCGAACCCTGCGAAGAACATGAGATGGGAGATGCTGTTACAGAAAGTACCATGCCGTTGTAGCCCACATTCACCGTTGCGCTGGCGCAGGAAGTTCCGTCCTGCACATAAACCGTATACGTTCCGGCTGTAAGTCCTGTCGCCGTTGAAGAGGTTGATCCGCCCGGCAGCCATGTGTAAGAATAATTCCCGGTGCCGCCGCTTGCCGTCACAGAAGCTGTTCCGTTGCCGTTGCAGGTTTCCGGGGTGGATGAAGTCGAAAGTAAAATATTGGTCGCCATCGGGGTGCATGTCTGGCAGGGCGTCTGGTAATACAGGCCGGCCACCGCAAGCGTGTAACAATCGCCCATGTCATTCATCTGGAACGTGCACGTGTTTTGTCCGCTGGTGACGGAAGTGGAAGCCGAGATCTGGTTCCACCAGTCCCACTGCGGCTGGGGAACGTTGTTCCCGTTCATCGAGATCGTGTAGCCCATCATCTGCATATCGCCGACGAGCATGAAGGAAGATGCGTTCGTGGAATTCGCGCAGGCGCTGAAACCTGTCATTGTATGCGTGAGCGTACCGCCGGCCACCGTATGGCAACCGTCGTCGATGACGATTGAGCCGGTGTAGGATGCGTACGGATCGGCGTAAATGACGAGCAGCGTGGCGCCCTCCACATCCACCGTGCTCGAAGAAGCTGTCGATGAAACGGGAAGCCCGCTGATGGAATACATTCCGGGTCCGCTGATGCTGGCGGTGACGTCAGATCTCCAGACGTGCGTGCCGTTCATTCCCCAGCATACATCGATCGAATTGCCGATGAGCGACATGTTGTAACTCGTTGTCGTGTTCGCAGGATCGGTGAGATCGGCTGTAATGGAAGGAGCGACGCCGAGCGCTTCCGTGTAGAGGTACGCTTTGAGCACCGTCGCGCAGGGCGGAATGTTCACGGCGATTCCCGCAGGTTGCGGAAGTCCGACCGGTGAAAAACGCTGGCCGAGACGAACAGTTCCGAGCGAATAATTCAGGCCGCAGGCGGAATTGGTGTACTCATTGTTCAGCGTGTCGTTCCCGCTTTGCGGAGAATATACAGGACCGGCCAGGCGTTCAATGGGATCCTGTGCGTGCTGCGCAGCCCACTGCGGCGTGCCGATCTGCGGTTGGGAAGGCGGATTTATCTGCGGCTGCTGCGCCATTGAAAAAACGGCGATGCACGCGGCAGACAGTAAAAGAGTAATTTTTTTCATGGGGAAAAACCGGTTAGGTGAAATGCGAAAAGGTGAGAATGGATTTTGAGTTTACCGGAACAAAAGTTCATACAAAAAGAGACGGCAACAAAACCTTTTTCGACGAATCCTACTTATCCTGCGACAGAAATTGGAGGTAAGTACACTTACTTTCCCCAATGAAAAAAAAGATCCGGCGGTCTTACCCGTTCATTCAGGCATTGACCAGGCTGACGATAGACTGGAAAAGGAATTTTCCGTCGGTGTTGCCGAGCTCGGGATCGGCTGCGCGTTCGGGATGCGGCATCATGCCGAAAACATTTTTACCGGCATTGCAGATCCCGGCGATATTCTCTTCCGCCCCGTTGGGATTTGCGGCAGTGTTCACGTTCCCGTTCTCGTCGCAATAACGGAACAGTACCTGGCCGTTGTCGTTGAGCTGCTTCAGCACTTCCGGCGAAGCGAAATACCTTCCTTCACCGTGCGCAATGGGAATTTTCAGGGCTTTGTCCTGCGGAACCGCCTGTGTAAGCAGCGTGCTGTTGTTCTGTGCGCGAATGAAAACGTTTTTGCAGATGAACTTCCGTTCGTTATTCTGCAGAAGCGCTCCCGGAAGCAGTCCTGCTTCGCAGAGTATCTGGAAACCATTGCACACGCCGAAAACAATTCCGCCTTTTTCCGCGAATGCGATCACTTCTTTCATGATCGGGGAAAAACGCGCGATCGCACCGGAACGGAGGTAATCGCCGTAGGAAAATCCGCCGGGAAGAACAACGGCATCCACCTGCTGCAGGTCGTGATCCTTGTGCCACAGTTCCACCACTTCCTGGCCCATTATTTTGCCGAGGACATAGATCATATCCTGGTCACAATTGGATCCCGGAAAAATCACGACGCCGAATTTCATGTGCTTGTTTTTTGGAGTTGCAAAGATACGATTAGCTCCCGAAAAGACCGGAAACTTTTATGAAGTACGTGGCCGCAATGCTGGCGAGGAAAAAGAGATAGATCGTATCGGCGAGCCACTGGCGGCGCGCATTGAGAAAATAATTCGACGTGAACACGGACAGCGGGTAGACCGTGAACAGGAAAACGGGCACCGCGAAATTCTGTGCAGGGATGACGGCGATGATGGAGAAAACCAGGAACCAGACCATCACCGAAACGCCTTTTTTCGTTTTCATGGTCGATGTTCCCGCACCGGCCACGAACCGGCCGGCCGAAGTAAGCAGCACCATGCCGGTCATAAATGCGAGCGCATAATATTCCACCGGCAGCTTGAAGAAAAAATCGCGCTGCACAACCGGGTTGTAAATATTTTCCATCGTCACCGATACGATCCGGTCGTTCCAGAAAAAATAAACGCCGGAATAGATCCAGGGCACGAGGAGGCCGGCAAAAAGGATCGCCCACTCGCGCCACACGAACGGCCGCAGCACGATGATCGCTATGATGGCAAAAATGAAAAACACGAGCGAAGGCAGGTAAAAGATCCCGGCCAGCCCGATGAGAAATCCGGCGTTGAACACCTGGCTGTGGGCGCGGTCCATGCGGTATGTGCTGAGCAAAACGTACAGCGCGCCGAGAAGAAAAAGTCCCGCCACCAGCTCCGGGTTGAAGGTCAGCAGGGACGGTGTGCACGAAGCGAACGTGACGAACATCAGCGCGGGCAGCCACGTTTTTCGTGTAAAAAGCTGCTGCTGCTGCGCAATGTAATTTAACAGGAAGGCCTGCAGCAGTGTAAAGGCCAGGCCGAGAAAAACATTCAGCACAGGCCAGGCGGACGTCCACGACGCAACGGAACCGAAAGCCGGCATGAAGATCATCGGGGCCGGGGGCGCCGGGTGAAGGAACCCGGGAAGCCATAGTCCGACTGCGATGAGCGGGATAAAGATGAGCGAAACCGGCCGGTGCGACCTTGCGTTGCGGATGAACAAGAGCAGAATTTTCTGTAAAAATACACCATAGATTTCTGGAATGATTACCTTTGGGGCTGTCTAAAAAAACATTCGTCTTATGAATCAGGAAGGTTTCTGGTACGCGTTCGGACGCGTTTGTTACAAATACTTCGACGGACTCCAGTGGACATACGACCACCTCTCACCCAACAAGATCCTCATCACGATCGGCTTCATCAGCTTCGCCTGGTGGATAGCCTGGCAGAACAAGTTCAACCAGAAGCAGCTCCGCGAAGGCGGACTCAAATAACATTCCATTTGCAATGAAGAAGGCCTCCGCACGTTGCGGGGGCTTTTTTGTTTTCCCTATTTCGCTGCGCTTTCAGCGATCTTCAGCAGGTCCTGCCCGATGTCGCGGCGGAAATAGCAGCCGTCGAACTTCACCGCGGAAGCGGCTGCGTAGGAATTTTTCAGCGCAGCGCCGATGGAATTTCCGAATGCCGTAAATGCGATCACGCGGCCGCCGTTCGTCACAACGTTTCCGTTCGCTGATCTCGTTCCGGCGTGGAACGCGATGGCATCCTTCACGTTCTCAAGTCCCGAAATGATCTTTCCTTTTTCGTAATCGCCGGGATAACCGCCCGCCACCATCATCACGGTCGTCGCCGTGCGCGGATCGATGCGCAGGTCGAAGGAGGA
>DASTSF010000207.1:0-4449 GCA_035760825.1 Bacteroidia bacterium | reverse complement strand
GTGAAAAACGTTCCTCTTTCCGTCACAGGGTATTATACGACGCTTCAGAATGCCGGGGGACTGAAAAATTCCGTCCGCGTTTCATTCGATGCGCAGGCGTATCGTCAACACCTCCGGCAGAATTGCCGCGTTTCCACCGGCAGGTTGCAGGACAGCCTCGCGGGTCTCGCTCATGTCACGCAGAAATACCAGCAGCATCTTCTTTACCTGAAGTACCTGCAGTCGCTGTCACCGGAACAGTACCGGAAGCAGCTCGATCTTTCACACCAGCGGGCGTACGAAGATTCCCTCAAATCAGCGCATGCGCATCTGCCCGATTCCGTGAAGGCAGAGATTCCTTCCACTACCGTTTTGCCTTCAGTCCCGGTTTTCCGGCTTCCCTCCGGCGAGCATTATAAAGACAGCCTGGAATCGCTGATCACGCGCCAGCAGAACCTTATCGATTCGGTTTCATCCGTCGTCGCGGTGCTGAAAAAACAAATCGCACATACCGACAGTTTGCTCAATGATGTGCGCACTCCTTCGGCCTCCCTGCCGGGCAACCCCTTTTTGTCGAAAGTGCAAACGTTGAGCATCGGTTTGTGCTATCCTTCTTTTTCCCCTTTCCTTCTTTCCGGTGTTCCGTTACGCGGCTGCCAGGTCGAGATGCAAAGCGGGAAAAACTATTTCGCAGCGGCAGCAGGAAAAACGGTAAGCAACCTGATGCTTTCGCCGGACCTGATCCGGAACAACCTGAACAGCGTCCGTAACCTCTATAATTTTTTCGATTTCAACCAGCTTGCATCCGGAAGAAGCATTGCGGCGGTAAAAGCGGGAAGAGGAACGAAAGAAGGCACGCATCTTTTTGCCGGGCTGCTTTTCGGGAAAGGGCTCGAATCGTATTGGCCCGACAGCGTATCATCAATGCTGAATACCGGCAGGCAGGAAAAAAACCTCGTAGCCGATATCGATGCGAAATTTGTTTTTTCTCCTTCGCAAAGTATTTCCATTGATTACGCCAAGTCGGTCATTCTTCCTGCACTGTCCCATTCGGAAGACAGCGTTTCGCAAAATGTGAAATGGCTGGATTACCATTACCGTTCACATGCCGTGCTTGCGAAATACGAAGGAGCGTTCCCGAAACTACGTTCTTCCGTTACGGTTTCTTTCCGCCTCGTCGATCCGTATTTCCGTTCGTTCGGCGCCGGTTTCGTCAGGCAGGATAATATACGCTACGAGATCAGGACGCAGCACCAGGTTTCCAAAAAGCTCCAGCTGAGCTTCAGCCTCCGGCGGGAAGCGAACAACCTCCTCCGTCTGTATGATCAATTCACTGTCCTGCAGATGGCGGGTGTTTCCGCCAGCCTGAAGCTCACACGAAATATGCAGCTGCGCGCTTCCTACAATCCCGTTTTCCAGCAGGTAAAAGAGAACGGGCAGATTATTTATACCAATAACAACCAGATCGCGATCGCATCGGTGAATTATAAACTGCACGGAAGAAAATGGAATTCGCTTTTCACCGGGCTGTACAGCTATTACAAACTGTACGACGGTAATGAAAACAGGACCTATTCCAATGTGCTCGCTTCATTCATGTCGCAATGCCGGAAAGGCTGGACGTTTGCTTTACAGGGAGCGGGCTACTCCGTCTCCCCGTCGGATACACTTTTCAGCAACAGCATTGTTTGTACGGCTGCTGCCGGGCACAAATGGAAAAACGGTTTGCAGCTGCAGGGAAACGCGGAATATGCATTCACTTCGCTGTACGGAAATCATGCGGGATACGGTCTCGACGTGGAAATACCGCTGTATAAAACGACCGCCCTTTCGCTTACGGCTAAAAAAATCGCGCCGGGGGATTTCTATAACAGCTTTTCCTCGCAAGTATATAAACGCTTTCCCTGTTTCTGCTCGGCGCAGCTCATCGTCAACTGGTAAACGGAAAATCATGAACATGAAAAAAATATTCCTCTTCATCAGCCTCGCCGCCGGTCTTGCGGCACGGGCACAGGTAACGGTTGTTTCCGCCAATCTTATTGCATACAACGTAACGCCTGTATCTATCTGCCAGGTGACATTGTCTGACCCGCAGGGCGACCAGGATGTCATCCTCGACGCGGCCGTCTACAATTCTTCCGGTGAAGCCCTGCTCGAAGTACGGACCATGCCCGTTCACGTTCACATGGGACAGAACGTGATCCAGTCGCAGTCGGTGATGATCGCCACGGCTACGTACTCCGCCTCCCCGCAGGGGAATTTCCTGCAGGCGCAGAAGCAATTGCCGTCGGGCGTGTTCCGCCATTGCGTACGCGTGCTGCACGCGGGAGGCGAATCTGACGATGAATTTTGCGAGGAGGTTGAATCGGATGACAATTCGTTCCTCAGCCTTGTTTCTCCGTTCGACAAAGACACCATCGAATCAAAAACGCCCGTGCTGACCTGGACGCATTCCGAACCTTTCAACCTGCTTTCGCCCGGGGAATCCTTCAAGCTCGTGCTCGTCGAACAGAAAACCGACCAGACGCCTGAAGCAGCTGTCCTGGCGAACCAGCCGTATTACCAGTTTTTCAACTTGCTGCGGCACGATGTGCAGTATCCGTTCGACGCACCCGCGCTGAAAGAAGGGATGAGCTATGCCTGGCAGGTGCAGAAACTCTCGGGCGACGGAACGGTGATCAACAAAACGGAAGCGTGGCAGTTCACCATCCTGAAACCCGTTGTGCAGAAAGAGAACAAATACTGTGTACTGAAAAAAACGCTGGACGCCGGTTACTACACGGCGGGCAACAATAAGATCTTCTTCCGTTTCGACGAGCCGTATTCGGGAAACAAATTAAAATGCGCCATTTACGATGAGGCGCATCACCGGATCAACCCGCAGACAGATAACGAAAAGAAAAAGGATGGTGATCAGCCTGCGGTAAATGTGAAGAGCAACGGTTACAACCTCTTCGAGATCGACCTCGATCCGCTCGGGTTGAAGCCGGGCTTTTATTTCCTGGAAGTATACACGGAAAAAAACGAAAAATACACACTGAAGTTTTATGTGGAATAAATCGGTAACGGTGATTGTTTCGCTGGCGCTGGGCCTGTGCGGAACGGGAATGGGTCTCTACTCGAAAATGTCGGGACCGAAATACGGTTATGTGAAGATCAAAGACGTCTTCGACCGCTTCGACATGAAAAAAGAAATGGAAACCAAATACCAGAAAGACAACGGCTGGAAGCAGCGGGAGCTGGACAGCATGGCGTTCGTCCTGCAGGGCGAAGGGAACAGGCTGAAATCGATGGGGGAAGTGCCGGACAGCCTTGCGCGTGATTTTTCGCTGCGGCAGAATGATTTCCTCGCCCGGCGGAAACAGCTGGAAGACGAGAAACAATCGCAAACATCGGAATACAACCAGCAGATCATCAACCGGATGAACCAGTACATAAACGAGTACGGGCAACACAACGGGTATGATTTCATTCTCGGGGACGACGGGAACGGCAATGTCATGTTCGCTTCGCCCGCGCGCGACATTACCGAACCCATTATCCGCTACATCAACGATCGTTATTCAGGCAAGCAATGAAAATGAAAGCCCGTTATATTTTTCTCCTGCTCCTGTTCGCATCCTGCAAATGGAACGGCCAGCATCCGGGTCGCGCGTTCACCGATGTTTCCGGGAAAACGCTGTCGCCCGCCGACTACTCCCGGTGGTTCGAATCGGATGAGAGCACGCAACAGCACCTGCAACAGGCGGGCGGAAAAAGCTACGAAGTGACCTTCCTTCCCGCAGATCTTCTCGCGCTGCATGAAGCAGGGCCGGGCGCTGACGAAAATGCGATCCGTGAAGCAAAAACACATTACGAAGACCTCGTTTATTTCCGTTTGAGAATCAAGGACCCGGACGCAGGCGGGGAAATACTGAAGGAAAATATTTCTTCGCCGCAGGACTACCAGCAGCGTGTGACGTATTGCGCCTTCGGTATGCAGCGGGATATCTCGCTGCTTGATGAGCAGAACGACACCATTCCCTGCGCACTGTTCAATTTCGAACGCGCGTACGACGTAACTCCTTTCGTGAATTTCGTCTGCGCCTTCGACCGGAAAGAAGTCGGGCAGTGCCGGTTTTTCACATTCGTTTTCAACGACCGGCTTTTCCATAACGGCTTTTTGAAATTCTCATTCACGCAGGAAGACCTGCGGAACACACCGAAACTGAAACCCTGAATCACCTGCAGCCATGATAACACTTCGCATCAGCAAAAGAACATCCAGGTATGTCGCAATGACATTCGCCATGATCATGTTTTCAGATATGGCATGTCCGCTCGCGGCATGGGCGCTTACGGGCGGACCGAGCCAACCGGAAGTGCAGAGCTTCGAACCGGTATCGACTTCCGACATGGTCGATCTTTTTTCCGGCGACTTCAATTACAACATCCCGTTGCTGGACATGGACGGTTACCCGATCAACATCG
>DASTSF010000206.1:0-7790 GCA_035760825.1 Bacteroidia bacterium | reverse complement strand
TTCCGAAAGGAACTTACCGCGACATCAACAATTACTATTCTATCCAGAATACGTTCCCCGAAATATTCGCGGTCGGCCCGGATTCGATCACCGCTAACGCCACGGATTACCAGATCGCACAGTCGCGCCAGCTGAAAGGCTATCTCACGCTTTTCGACCAGGTGCTTGCGAACCAGTTCACGCAGCTGGCGTGCGTGCCGCGTCTTTTCTCCTTCAAAAATTCAATGACGGCGGCTCCGTTCGACAGGCGCACTTATTTCGAAAAGAAAACAAGCAGCGAACGCAGGCAGGAAAAATTTCCCGCTCCTTATCTCCGTTTTTCACCGACCTATTTCTGCCAGTCGCTTTACGACATACCGAACATCAAGCCTCTCCTGAAAGACAACGATACGTTCGATTTCTCCTTCGGGGAAGAGCCGCAAAAAGTACAGGAGCGTGAAAGCTGGGAACGCTACATGCTCGATCCGTACAACCCGTACATGCACGGGCTGATGAAATTCATGGAGAGCGACAGCACGAGCTATGAAAGAAGGAACGCAATCCTCGATCACCTGCTTGCCCGTCACGGGGAATCGCCCTACGTGATCAATATGCTCATCGCCAATTCGGTTTACGCAGGTGAAACGATGAAGGACAGGGTGGTGTTCAAAAGCATGTACCTGCAGAACCTCGGGCTGCTGACATATAACCGCGCCAAAGGATACAACTTCCTCGGTGCGGATACGCTCATCCGGAAAGATGAGCAGGACATTTCTCCACCGTGGAAAATTCCGGTTCCTGCGCATTTTGAAGAACTGATCTTCACCGGCGAAACGGTTGATTCCGTTTTTAATTCCCGTCGTGCGAACTGGGAGGAAAAACTCGACGAGCAGGATTTCATCAACTATTCCGGTATTGAGCTGAAGCTTAGCCTGCTCTTCGGGATGAAAGCAACCTACGACGATCTCCTCACGGCGGTTCTTCTCAATGACGATGCAGATCAAACAAAAAATTTCCCGCAGCCCGTTGAGGACGGACTGAGCATGTCGCTCTGGTTCATTACGCGCCGGCGCGGGTTCATTTTCCTCGAAACGCTTCTTCTTCTTCAGAATTTCGAATACCAGGTGACGCTCTGCACGCAGCAAAAGACCGCCGGAACGTGGCAATGCTACAATGTATCGGGAACAGAAACCTATGACGCGGTGAAGCTGATCATCCGCACATTGATAGTACAGGACAACGCGACACTTTCCGGATGGGTGAGCGACGGAAAATTCAGCACCTGCGGCATGACGTTCTCCATCACATCCGGGGAAGACACCAATCATTACGGGCAGCAGATCCCGGGAACGGATTTCAGCATTGTCGTCACCAGCCTTCCGCTGCAGCAAATCACGCTGTGCACGCAGCAAAAAACGGAAGGCACATGGTATTGTTACAACATTTCAGGTCCGCAAACGGCAGCTACTGTCCAACTGGTTACTGCCACTCTTCAGTCGGCCGGTAACAGCATGATCGCAGGGTGGATCAGCGCGGGTGAAATGACCGCAGGTGATATTACCTATCCGATCAGCCCTGCGCCGGACACAGGCCAGTACGGCGAACCGGTCACGGGAACGCATTACAACCTCCTTGTAACGAACGACGCTTCACCGGATGCATCGCTCGCGCTCAATTATTCATGCTTCGACGACGACCTTCAACTGATCTTCCCGGATTATATTCCGCAATTCGCGGAACCATCGTTCCGGTTGATGACACAACTCTTCATGGAGAACGAATTGCCTGAAGAGCTGTCGTACGGTTTTTACCTCGCCGGTTTCACTTCGCTGCAACCGCTGGTGACAAATTTCATTTACTGGCACGAAAGCCTACGGTATAAAAGCAGCTATGCCGCCAACTCCGCTGTTTATGCAAAAGGAGTTCTTTCCGCTGTCAACTCACTGATTACACCGGTTCCGAATGCAGCAAACTGACAGGCATATCATCTCCAGCCTTGCATGGCAGACTTCTTTCGACCGGAAGGAGAAAGCGCCTGACCTGCAGGATCGCCTAAGTCGCTGGACACGGCACGTGCTCCCGAAAGCGATGGCTGCTGTTTTCGATCACCTTTGCCCGCCGGGCCAGACGTGGAGAATACAATCGCTCGATCTCGATCTCGGCGAAGTCGATTATAATGAGCTCGAGTCGGAGCTTTTCACGCGACTGAAAAAAATACTTACGGAAAAGCTGTCCGATCTTATCTCCTATTCCGAAAACAGCAACAGTTCCAATCTCGAAATTTTCAGCGAAGAGACTTCCCGTCTCGGTCTCCTGGAAAGCTTCCTGCTGAACGGGTGGCTGCCGTGGAATCATCTCCCCGGGGAAAGCTCCGTAAACCAGCTGATGCTGCAGCAGCTCCGCAGCAACCGTTACGAAACAGCGGCGATGATACGCCGTCACGGGTCCCGCCATGAACGGGTGCGCAAACGCATCGCTTACCAGTTCCCCGACCCGGTCGTACAGCGCATCATCGAAGGTCTCGAACCGAATAATCACGCGGAAGTAAACGGCTTCACGACCGAGATGATCCGTATGCAGGAAAAAGACACGGTTGTGCAGTCGTCCACTGCCGATTTCAGGAAACAGGTGTGGTTCTGGGTGCTGAATTACCTGCTCGTGGAACGCGGCACGCTGTACAATCGCATCGCTTTCCTGAAAAGCACACTGCGGCAGATGTCCGATCATTACAACATTTCTTATCGTGAGCTGCTCGCGCTGATCAGCGAAGCGGTAGCTGTCACCAAAGAAAGAACAGTAATAAAGAGCGGTTTTGTCCGGACGCTGAATATCATTTCTGAAGAATTCGGAGCGGAGACTGCACGGCTTGCTCCCGCGGGTACAACAACTGTTGATCACTGGGCACGTCTTGAGATCCTCCTGCAGCATTCATCGGAACGCAAATCCTCTTCCACCCGCGCGGAATTCAATGACCTCGTCGTAAGTCTTTCCCGGGAAGATACACACCGCTTCAGGGAATTGCTGCGTTCCGCCGCGAAGAAAAACACCCGGGGCATTGCCGAAGATCTCACCGACGCATCCGCCGCATCTCTGCTCACCGCGGTCAGTCCTTTTGCCGCCGCCGAAATAACGGAAAGCATGCATTTCCTCGGGCTGATCTTCGCGGAAATGAAGCTGAGGGTAACGCGCAGCGAATGGAGAAGCGCCGCGCTGGAATTCGTGCTCCGTGCCGAAAGCGCTTCCACGCCGGAAAAATTCACGGAATGGTTCGTCGGAAAAATAATCCGCGAAAAACGCATCGCTACCCGCAGGATCGTCCGCCGCCTTCATTCGGTGGATATTCCTGCCGAAGCAAAAACAGGCCGGTCGCCCGGAATTTATTCAGCGCTTCTTGCCGCGCTTGAAAACAACGATCCCGGGAAAGCACACATTGCACCGGCTGAGGAAATGAAGACGCTGCTCACCGCATTCGCGCAGCAGCTGGAAAAGCCCAATGCACGACGAAACAAGTTATCCGCGCTCCGGCAATCGCTCACGCACGCAGTCGGGACGGACCCTGCAACCGCACTCGCATTGCTTTCTTCATTCACGGAGAAACATGCAGCGACCCGCATCCTGGACCACGTAATGAATGCAGGCGTAATGAAAAAGCTTGCCGGCGCCTTGCCGCAGGAAACTTCTTCCTTTATCGCTTCGCTCCTGAAAACAGCGCGGAAGCGGAAAACGCGGGAAGCCGCATTCCTGGCAGAATGGATGGAGTTTCATCTTCACGCGCTGGCCGTCGGTGCATTTGTTATGTACAGCGGCAAAAGCGGAGCAGAATTCCATGCAATGCTGATCGAAGAAATTTTTCTTCAGCTTCATGACGGGCCCGCGAACGAGTTCACACTGCTCCTCGAAAGTATCGCCGGGAAATCTTCCGTGCCCGCCTTGTCCGCAGCAGCTGCACGATGGAAAACAGATCACGCGCCCCTTCCCGTAAGCGAACAGCTCGGCATGCTGCTGTCAGCGGCAGAACGCCGGCCTGAAAAAGTTGCAAGACTATTGCGCAACCGCTTCGACGATACACAACTGACGGCATGGATTGCCAGTCACAGGAAACAAAGCGAAGCGGTACTTGCATTCCTTGTGCACGGTGGCGCACAGCTCATGCGGACGCTTGTCCGGAAGTTTGAGAAAATGCTTCCACGCGAAGTAAAAAATTCCCGAACAGAAAAAACCCTTCAATTGCTTTTCTGGAAATGCGCGATCGATTTTGAAGCACATGGCGGCCATCGGGGGAAACTGGAAAAATCAGTCGAAACAGCCGTGCACGCACATTTTGCGTTACGCGGAGGAATTTCCGCCGAAAGGAAAAACGTGCGTACTGCCTCCCCACGCGGAAAAAAAACACTTCACGACGGAAGCGGTCATTCCCTTTCCCCGGCCGAAATGCTTCAGCTCATCCGGAAAATGCTGAGCGAAGAAACCGAAACGGCGGAACACGGAGATGCTGTCGTTTCGCTCAGCGAGCTGATGAAAACCGTTATGGAAAGCGACCCGGCTGCGCTGGAAAAAATATTCACCCTTGTGCCGCCGTCGCTGAAACGTGCGGAAATTCTCACCGCCTCTGTTTCGTTCCGGGAATTCATCTTTCATTTTATCGTGCACGGAAAGAACACAGAGGTATTCGAAGCCCTGCGGCTTCCGGGCGCTATCGCAGAATCGGTTGCGACAGGAGAAACCGCACGGAAGCTGGCGACCGGCTTCTGGCTGCGCGCATGGAAGCTGCTCCGTTCCGGGGCGAGGGGGCGGACCGATGTAAAAAAGATCATCCGCGAATCGTTCGCAATGCTCGCAAAAGACGGTGGCATCGGCGGCGACGTTATCCTCGAAGAGATCCTGAAAAAAAACACGCCCGTCTCACCGGCGCTCATGAAAACGCTTGAAGAAATGTACCCGGTGTTCTCTGACACCGCAAAAGAAACGGGCCACGCAAAAGCCGGGGAGTGGCTCCTGAGCGGAACGCTCGGCAGCATCTGCTCGCACGTTATCCGGCACCGCGAATTTCCCGCGTGGTGCGGTATTCGCGACGAAAAAGAAGAACGGAAACTCCTCCATGACATTCTGCAGCATTATCCCGAACAATTCTTCTCGGTTATGATGGAAGAGATCATCCCGGAAAAAAGTTTTTCCTGGCTTTCCCGCATGATCCCGTTCAGCACGATCGCCGATGCGATCGCCTGGCTGAAGCCGGGATACCGTTCGGAGATGAACATTCTCAGGGAATTTCACGCAGCGCTCGGCCGGATGAGTTTCCGCGGAATAAACGCGGCGACGCTGCAGGACGTGATTTTCAGGAAGACCCTTCTTGCGCTGGCAAGCGGGAACTGGCGGATCATTTCAACCAGCCAGGTATGGAACGAGCTGGCATGGGAGATCTGTGTGCACGAAGGCGTTCCGCGCAACCAGTTCATACGCGACGTCCGCAGGCAGGAAAACCTGCTTCCCCCGTCGCTGAAAATCGCGTTCAGCTATTTCGCTCCTGAAGAAAAGCAGGCACCTGTTCTTCCGGTGGCAGCAAAAAAAGCGGCCGAAAAGAAAGCAGAACCACGGAAAGAGCCTGCCAAGACTTTACAGGGCGGTATTGCAGTGCGTAACGCAGGCATCGTATTGCTGAACAATTACATCATGATGCTGTTCGAACGTCTCGGCATCGTGAAGGAAAAGAAATTCATTCATGAAAACGCCCGCCTCGATTCCGTTCATCACCTGCAATACGTGGTGACAGGACACAGCCGCACGGAAGAATCGCTGCTGCCGCTGAATAAAGTGATGTGCGGCATTCCGCTGGACACGCCGGTGCGCGAAGGCATCGACATCAAGCCCGAAGAAAAAAACCTTACCGAAGGACTGCTGAAAGCAGCGATCGGGCACTGGCCCGTGATCGGCAGCACATCCGTCGAAGGGTTCCGCGGAAACTGGCTCGTGCGCGACGGGCTGCTGACGGAACGCGACGACCGGTGGGAGCTGACGGTAGAGAAAAAACCGTACGACATTCTCCTGCACAAATCGCCTTATTCTTTCTCGATCATAAAATACCCGTGGATGGAAAAACCGCTTCACGTTACATGGCCTTATTGAAAAAACGTATGAAAAAAAACAACGAACCGAAAAAACCGGACAGCAGCTGACGCGCTTTCCTCCCAACCGATCAAAAACAATCAACTAATCATTCACCACCAAATCAAACCACATGAATTCTTACAACGACAACCTTCACAACACCATCGTGTCGTCGCTGCTGAACCAGGAGCTGGAGAAAAAACAGATCTACAGCCAGGCCAACGCCGCGATGTTTTCGCTGTACCATGCGGAAGCAGCGACCATCACGGCCCAGAGCAAACTGACGACTGCAACCGAAGACCAGACCGCCAAGCAGGCCGTCAACGATCAGTCGGTCGACGCCACCAACATTTCCAACAATCTCGTCAGCGCCGCCGACCAATCGAACACGTACCTCAAGCAGGCCGTGACGAACACATCGGTCGGAGCTGCGAACGTTCAGATCGCGACGAACGCCATCGTCAAGCTCGCCGGCGACATGGGCACCGTTTTCAGCATCGTGAATGCAGCCGACTTCCAGTCGGACATTTATGATCTCACCACGGACGCCTACGCGCTGATCAACAATACAGCGCAGCTTGCTGAAGTCGCTTCTGACACGGCGATGAACACGTCGATCAAAACTTCAGAAGTTCCGGGATCCGCCGTGCTCACGAAAGCGAAAAACTCGAACACCGCGCTCGGCAACCTCTATTCGATCACGACGAGCGATTTCAACAACGCTTCAGCAGTGGTTGCCACCGACACGGTGAACGTCGCCACGGCAAGCGTAGCCGAAGAGAAGGCGCAGGGAACATTCGAAAACCTCAGCGTCGAATACCGCGCGGCCTTTTCCGCCTATAGAACGATGAACTCCGAACTCAACCTCGGACTCAGCACGCTGCACATGCCCGGCATGAACGACACGTCACGCAACATCAGCTTCAGTCTTCTTCGCAGTCCTTTCCCCGTCCTTGACAAAACGATCAAGGCTCCGCTCGGACCGGTGCAGACTTATTACGTAATGCTGGTGAAGGACCAGTCGAAAACAACCTTCTCCATTGTAAATGCGGAAGCGATCGTGCTCAATGAGAATGCGAAGCAATTCATTAAGATCGACGGCACGAACTATACGAATTACCTGCCTTCGGCTACCGAACCGCAGCAGAAAACCTCGACGAAAAAAAGCGCGAAGACAGGCGCTGCACCGGAGCCGGGCAGCACAACCAACCCGACGAGGTTCTCTTTCAGCTTCGACTTCTTCAATATGGATGCGAACACCACGGAACCCACCCTGATGGTCGATTCCGATGGAGATCCAATCGCTCTTGGAACGGATTATGTTCTTTTCGTAATGGCCGTTTACACGGAAGCGTACAAGAAGAAGCTGAACACGTTCGATGATTACCTGTCTGCCGGTTCCGTAAAATTCACGCTGACACATAAGCTGGAAGGAGTAACCGCAACCAGCATTACCCTCGGTCTGAATACCCAGGCAGAAACCCAGGCAGCTCATCCGTTCGCATTCAACTTTCCCATGTCGGGCAATGCCGGTTATACCGTTCAATACCGGTGCATGCTGCTTCCGTACGGAACAGAGGAAGTTCCGACCGGTATGATGAACGAGCTTTCTTTCCTTGAACTGCAGGCCGACCTGCTGAGAATGCAGCAGGAAGCCGATTCATACGATGCACAGATCTCCGGGCTCAATGAGAAGCTCGCCGCCA
>DASTSF010000205.1:0-3219 GCA_035760825.1 Bacteroidia bacterium | reverse complement strand
CAGCGCGGACACGTAGAGCTTGCGGAAATATTTCCACGACGAGAACTTCTCTTTGGGATCGCTCATTTTTTATTCCCGGGAGTCTTGTGATCAACAGGAATGACGGAATCGCCGGCCGTGTACACCGCCCTTTTTTCATCCACGGGCAGCGGCCGGTCGTTCCACTGCAGCGTATACGCCAGGTGGTAGATGTCTTTTTTCACAAAATCGAGAACCGGTGCAATGGAATCTTTATTCGGTGCGCAATAAAAATAAAGCGATCCGCGCAGGAAATGCTTCGTGCTGTCGGTGAGGTAAAACTGCACCTGCGTGGCCGCGTTGCCCGCCAGCGACTGTATGTCGCCGTACACGTGCGCATCGGGCCGCAGGATGAGCGAATCACGGAGACCGCTCGCCACCTGGCTGTGCGCTTCCGTAAGCTGCCAGCTCTGGTTCACGAGCGCTTCCAGCAATGTATCATTGGTGATTTCCTTGTAGCTGATGTAAACGGTTGCTTTGAACGGCGCAAAGAACAGGTCGCGCCAGCAGGGTTCCGCCATGGGCGCAGCGCTGTGGTAGACGTGGGCGTAATCCGGTATCTCGAATGAGAACGGGCATTCCGCATTATAGACGACGTATTTTTTTTCGGGCAATGCAATGCGGAAATAACCTTCCGGCCGCGGCGTTAGCGCATCATCATCATCATCCCCGCAGGAAACGGAGAGGACGATCCCGCAAAAAATGCAAAACCAGGCCAGCGATCTCATTCCTGCAAATATAACTGACATTCCGGCCCGCGAATTGCATGGACAGGCGTAAAAACCATCCGCTATGCGTACCCGCCTGCTTTCTTTTTTCGTTTTCGCCGCCTGCATTTCCGCGCATGCGCATCCTTCCTCCCTGCTTGAAAAGCTTTTCCGCCGCTCGGGAAACGTGATCGAAGCGCGGACGCTCAGCGTCACGAATACCGGCAGCACGTCAGGATATATTTCACTCGTGGTGATCGAAAAAACCTACAAGGCGCATGACCTGAAAACCGGTGACACGATAG
Organism: Bacteroidia bacterium; assembly: GCA_035760825.1. GTDB lineage: Bacteria > Bacteroidota > Bacteroidia > Palsa-965 > Palsa-965. The sequence goes on along the minus strand of DASTSF010000205.1, from coordinate 2,189 downwards.
CGGTGGTTATGCCGGGAAAATTTTCCGGTGGTTCTTCGGAGCAGGGACCGCCCGCGGATGTGCTGCTTTTTCTTCCTGCCGCCTCATCGCATGTGTTTGCATCCAACGGAAAAAATTATCGCCTTTTCCGCCCGACGGACGAATGGCTGGGCGTGCACCCGTACAGCAGGGAGCTGGAACTGGCGGTCACGGATTTCGCAAACGGAAGAAGGCACAAAAAAACCGGGACGGACCCGGTATAAAATTCAGAACGGAAGATCGTCCGGTGAATCCGGCAATATCGCCGGGTGATTCGGATCGGTGTTCGTTTCAGGGTTGAACGTTTGCTGCTGCGACGGGTATTGCGTTTGCTGAACAGGTGCGTTCTGCTGGTTGTTATTGTTGTAAGGCTGGTTCTGCTGGCCGTAAGGACGTTGCTGCTGGTAGCCGTTGTTCTGCTGGTAATCTTCGCGGCGTGAAAGGATCGTGAGAACATCGCCGAAAATTTCCGTGGTGTAGCGTTTCTGTCCCGTCTCTTTGTCTTCCCAGCTGCGGCTGCGGATCTTTCCTTCCAGGTAAACCATCTGTCCTTTGCGGAGGTATTTCTCCGCCACTTCCGCGAGCCTTCTCCACAGAACGACCTGGTGCCATTCGGTCTGTTCGTTCTTGTTCCCGTTCTTGTCCCTGAATGTTTCGGTGGTGGCCAGGGGAAAATTAGCAACTGCGATTCCGCCTTCGAGGTAACGTACTTCCGGATCTTTTCCCAGGTTCCCGATCAAAATAACTTTGTTTACTCCTGCCATAACGTAAAATACATTGGTGTTTCTGTTGTATTGAGTTGATTATCTGTTTCAAACGTAAAGATAAGAATAATGATCGGTGAAATTATCCGCATTCACTCCCGCCACGCGTTGTCCAGGTAACGGCTGATGATCACCGGAACAGGATATTTGTGAAGATCGTCCCGGCCGCACGCAACGAGCTTTTCCCCGGCGACTCTTTTTGTGCCTGCCTTCACTTCGAAAAAACGCGCGTGAATATTCTGGTGGCTCAGCACGTGTTTCGTTTCGTGGATACGGCCGGTGAGCACAGGCTTTTTATTCCCGGTGATGGCTTTCACTTCTTCCAGCGAAAAAAGCTTTTCCGGCGAAACCGGCTTTTCCGTTTCAACAAGTGGGAAATCATACATATTCTTCCAGATGTCGTTCCCCGTCCTTTTTTTCAGCAGCACATTTTCTCCGCGCCGGATGACGATGTAATTGAAATACCGGTCGCGTGTTTTTGTTTTCTTCGCCTTTACCGGCAACAGCGCGATCGTGTTTTTCTTCCGGGCTTCGCACTGCTGCACGAACGGACAAACAGCGCAGTCCGGGTTACGCGGCACGCACTGCAGCGCACCGAACTCCATCAGGGCCTGGTTGAAATTTCCCGGATCGCGGTGATCGATGAGGGCCGCGGCGGTTTCCCGGAATATTTTTTTTCCTTCCGTCGAATCGATGGGTGTTTTTATCCCGAAGATGCGCGACAGCACACGGTAGACATTGCCATCTACCACCGGCCGGGCTTCGCCGAAGCAGATCGAGGCGATGGCGGCGGCGGTATAGTCGCCCACACCTTTCAGCCGGAGGAGATCCTTATAAGTGCCGGGAAATTGTCCGCCCGTTTCCTTTACGATCTTCTTCGCCGAAAAATGGAGGTTGCGGGCGCGTGAATAATACCCGAGTCCCTGCCAGAGCTTCAGCACCTCCTGCTCTTTTGCAGCGGCGAGCTTTTTAACGTCGGGAAATTTCCCGGTAAATGCGTGGTAATAAGCGAGCCCCTGTGCGACCCGGGTTTGCTGGAGAATAATTTCCGAAAGCCACACCCGGTAAGGGTCTTTGGTCCGCCGCCAGGGCAGATCCCGCCTGTTTTTGGCGTACCACGACCGGATGATTCTGCTGAAATCCATTGAAATTCTGCGTGTTGGGGCGATAAAATTAGGCGGAAATTTGCCAGACAAAGTAAAAAGCGTAATTTTGCAGCCCTGTAAAACCCTATCAGGGTATGTTAAACCATTGATAGTAAATCGCTTAGAAGTATGACAAAAGCAGAAGTAGTTAACGAGATCGCTGAAAAGACCGGGATTGAAAAGGCCGCCGTTCAGGCTTCCGTAGAGGCATTCATGAAAGTCATCAAGAATTCTCTTTCCCGCGGCGACAATGTATACCTGC
>DASTSF010000204.1:0-3969 GCA_035760825.1 Bacteroidia bacterium | reverse complement strand
TTTTTATTTCGAGGATGTGTTCATGTCGTTCCGCAACGGCAACAACTGGGGCGAACCGGAGCCGCTCGATTCCACCGTCAACGGCAACGGGCACGATGCATGCATCGGTATCTCCAACGACGGATCGACGCTGCTTATTTACAAGGACGAGGAAGGCAACGGTGATATTTATACGAGCCAGCTGAACGGATTTTACTGGTCGGCACCCGTCCCGCTGAAAGGCGACGTGAATACCGACAGCTGGGAAGGAAGCGCAACGTTCTCGACGGATATGCATACGATGTATTTTTCCAGCGACCGGCCCGGCGGGTACGGAGGAAGGGATATTTACGTCGCCACGCTGCAGCCCGACGGAACTTGGGGCAACGTGAAAAATATGGGGCCCAAAATAAATACGCCTTATGATGAGGACGCACCGTTCCTTCACCCGAACGGAACCACGCTCATCTTCAGCTCACAGGGCCACAACAGCATGGGCGGGTATGACATTTTCCGTACGGACCTCACGCCGGTGGACAGCACGTTCTGGGAACCTTCCGACCCGGTGAATGTCGGCTACCCGATCAATACGGCAGGCGACGATAAATATTTTGTCCTCGCTACGGACGGCAAGCATGGTTATTATTCCAGCGGAAAACCGGGCGGAAACGGGCAGCAGGATATTTACCAGGTCGATTACGATTTTCATCTCGACCAATCGAACGTCATGCTGCTCAGCGGGGTCATCACGCTCGACGATCAGCCTGTGCACGCTTCTGTTTTCATTCACGACGATGCGGGAAAACTGAGCATGTTTCATGTCAGCAGCAATTCCGAAACGGGAAAATACCTCATCACGCTTCCGCTGGGCAGGAATTACAACGTCACGTATGAGTTGGACAGCCTGCACCAGAAACGGACGCTTGACGCCATGCAGACGGGACAGATGCAGCGTTCTGTGATCGACATACATTTCTACACGGAAGCGTATGCAGAGAAAAAGCGGCAGGACAGCCTGAAAACCGTTGATACGTCAACCGTTGCTGTTGTGAAAAAACTGCCTCCAGATTCCGTTGTGAATGAAGGCCAGGTAAATGCGAACGACTACACGGATATTCTGACCAGGTACGGCAATGCCAGGTCGCCCGGGCTTCTTTTTCACGTGCAGGTGGCGGCCTATAATTTCCCGGACAATTACCAGTACAAACGCCTGCTGCCCCTGGGTTCGATCGACAAAAGAGTGCTCGACGACGGCATTACACGTTTCACCATGGGAACGTTCAGTACGCTGGCGGAAGCGGAAGCTTATCGCCAGAAGATCATCGCTGCAGGACAAACCGATGCATTTGTTACGGCGGAAAAAGACGGGAAACGTTACCTGCTGAAAGACCTCGCGGAGCTTCATTTTTTCCAGCAATAACCGAACGCCGTCATTGGATAATCCCTAATTTCGGCGAAGAATTCCTTCTTCAGCACAGGTTATCTATTCTCCCTTAGCATGAGTCTTGAAGACGAGATCAAACAAAAACAATTTTCCAGCATTTACCAGAAGCTGGGACTGAATATCCTTTTCACTTCTTCCTGGCTGCAGACAATCCAGCAGCGCCTTTTCAAGCCCTACGGAATTACCACACAGCAGTACAATGTCCTGCGCATTCTCCGCGGACAGCATCCCAACCCGGCCTCGGTCGGACTGATACAGGAGCGCATGCTCGACCGCAGTTCCAATGCGTCAAGGCTTGTGGACAAACTCGTGGATAAAAAGCTGGTGGAGCGCAACACCTGTCCCAAGGACCGCCGGCAGGTAGATATTCTCATCAGCCCGGCAGGACTGAAACTGCTTTCCGAACTGGACGGTGTGATCGCACAGCACGAAGAGACTTTTCGCGTGCTGACGGAAGAAGAGGCCCGTACAGTTTCCGATCTGCTCGATAAGTTCAGGAAACAGCACTAAAACAAATTCGCCATGCAGATAAAATTATTTCCCGCTTCCGGTCGTGGTCATGCGGATCACGGCTGGCTTAACGCCTATCACAGCTTCAGCTTCGCCGGGTGGTACGACCCGGATCTCGTTCATTTCGGTCTGCTCCGTGTGCTGAATGACGACACGATCGCCGGGGGAATGGGTTTCGGCAAGCACCCGCACGACAATATGGAGATCGTTACCATTCCGCTCGAGGGCGCTTTGCAGCACAGCGACAGCACGGGCCGCACGGAAGTCATCCGCAAAGGCGAAGTGCAGATCATGAGCGCAGGTTCAGGAATTTTCCATTCGGAAGTGAATGCGTCGAAAAGCGACCCGGTGAAATTGTTCCAGATCTGGGTCTTCCCGAAACTGCGGAACATCGCCCCGCGCTACGATCAGAAAGTATTCGATGAGGCCTCACGCGAGAATCGCCTCTGCACAGTCGTTTCTCCGGACGGGAATGAGGGTTCCCTGCAGATCAACCAGGATGCCTGGTTTTCGCTCGGCCGCTTTTCCGGGGCGCAAAAGATCGAATACACCATTCACCGTAAAGGCAATGGCGTATTCCTGATGATCGTGGACGGAAATGCTTCGGTGGAAGGGAACGGGCTCGCGAAAAGAGATGCGATAGGTTTGTGGGAAACCGAAAAATTCACGGTCGATGTGAAAGCGGGATGCGAAGTGCTGCTGATCGAAATTCCGATGAACTGATCTTCAGCGCACGAACTTCACACCGCTGTATTTCATGTCGTCGGAGTAGATGATGTACGTTCCCACGGGCAGCTCGCTCACGTCGAACGAAACCGAATTCTTCCCTTTTTCTATTTCCGTTGAAGAAATCACCTTGCCATCCACGCCGGTAAGATTTACCGTTGCATTCTTCCTTGCAGGCGAAGGATAGATCACCTGGAGCGACCCGGAAACACGGTCGTAAAGCACTTTCGGCGATGCGGGATTCCTTCCCTGGAAAAACCCTACGGCAGTGCCGTATTCGTCCGCGCCGATATCTATCCTGTCATTCTGCACGCGCATCATCGTGTCCATATCCGTTTCCGTAATGGAAACAACGTACGAGCTGTCGCCGGCATCAATGGCCGGGGAAGAAGCCAGCAGGTGAAAATTCATCGCGCTCCCGTCAAGGAACTGCGGATCTCCGTATACCGAATGCGCTTCACCGGAAACCAGCGTCGCCCACGCCGGAAGAGATGCCGCGGTTCCGGCTCCCGAGCTGAACTGGGGTGCGGACGTGGAATAATACAGGTTGTCGTCGAGTACAAGACCCGTGAGACCCGAATTGGCCGAGACAAGCGGATCTGACGACGAAATCGTATAAACGATATTGCTGCGGATGGAAACGTACTCGCAGAACACAATGATGATCTCTCCGTTCGGGTTACCCGAAAGATAATTGTTGACGATCGTATTGTTCGTGAAGGAAGAGCTGACCACCATTCCCGATCCCGCCGGGTAATTATACCCACCGATGATGAGCCCGCCTTCGAGGTTGTTGTAAACGATGTTGTTCCGGACAATAATATCCGAGCTTGTTTCCCCGGTTTTACGGCACGTCACCTCGATGCCGAAGCCGTTCCCGAATGAAAGATTGTTTTCGACCGTGATTTTTTTCGCCCCGTCGATGCTGATGCCTGCAACGGAAGCGCTTCCCGCGACACAATCCCACGTATTGTTCCAGCGCAGATCGCCGTTCCTCGGGCAATCGTCCGCTGCATCGGCGCATGAGCCGGTGTGACCTGCGACGACAATTCCGTCATTCGAAACATCGTGCACGCGATTTGCATTCACGGAAAATCCATCGACATTGCCGGAAATATAAACGGCATCGCTCACACCCGTGCGGCAATTGAATATTTCGTTGCCCGTGATCAGGACATTGCTTATCGCTATGGCCGTATCATTCCCGGTAACGAGCACCGGGTGAGACTTTGTATTCGCCGTAACAGGGTCGCCGGGATTCGCAGAAAAGCTGATGTCGTGAATGCTGTTTCCGCGTATCGTAATGTGCG
>DASTSF010000203.1:0-2358 GCA_035760825.1 Bacteroidia bacterium | reverse complement strand
GGACTCGCGCCGGGGAATTATTTCGTCTCGATGCAGGCGCTGACGTATTCGCAGAACATCAAAATATCGGTCACCGAATAAATACTATCCGGCGCAATTTTTCGTTAAGGCCGGGTAACTGATCCGGCCTTTTCTGTCATGAAAAAACTGCTACCGCTTTTCCTCCTCCTCGCCACCGTTTCCGTTCGTTCGCAGACGTACATCACCGACACACTGATGACCGGACTGTATGCGCCCGTGGCTTTCGACTTCACACCCGACGGCAGGATATTCCTGACGCAGAAAGGCGGGAGCGGATCGCCGGCGTACCAGGCGCAGGTAAAAGTGTATACGCTTGCGGGCAATTACCTCGGCATTTTCTACGACCTCACCGATTCCACCGATGCGGACTTTGAACGCGGCCTGATCGGCATCGCGGTCGACCCTGATTATACCGTCAACCATTACGTTTACGTGTATTACGTGCACAACTACACGGGCGACGAGCACATCCGCATCGCACGGTTCACCGACAGCCTCAACACCGGCACGCACCCGACGATCATTTTCGATATCGACGTTGCAGATAACCTGCCCGGAAATCATTTCGGCGGGAACCTGCATTTCCGTCCCACGGAACCGGATAAAATTTATTTCTCCATCGGCGACCTCGGCCTCAACCAGACGGACACAGCGCTGAATTACGCGCACATGCTGACGAATCCATTCGGAAAAACGCTGCGCATCAACAAGGACGGAACGATCCCGGCGGACAACCCGTACTACGACGACGGGAATATTTACACCGGCAACTGCGACATCATCTGGAGCTACGGCCACCGCAATGCATTCGATTTCTGCTTCAGCCCGGTGAGCGATACGTTTTATTGTTCCGAGAACGGCCTGATCACGTGGGACGAAGTGAACGTCATTCACAGGGGAAGGAATTACGGCTGGAACGAATGCGAAGGCGATTACGTGAACAGTTCCACGACGCAGTTGTGCGATGACACTACGTCCGTGCTCCCGATCGAAACATGGGGCGCGCCGCTCGGCGGGCTCACCGGCATTTTATATTATACCGGCCCGGTGATGCCGGAGTTCGACGATCACCTGCTGGTGGCGGACAATGATTACGGGAACATTTTCGATCTCGCGCTGGGGAATGCACCGGCTTATGACTCCGTCACGTCGCGCACGTTATGGATGGACCTTACTTCCACCGGCGGACTCACCACGATAAAGGAAGGACCGGAAGGCTGCGTGTACGCGATGTACGGCGGTTACACGGCGAACGGGGCGATCTACAGGGTTTGTCCTTCGTGGATGTCCGTGAATGATCCTTCCGGCGGGAATATGGATGCGCGCATCTATCCGAATCCTTCGGCCGGCGCTGCAACGCTTTCCTACCGGCTTGCACAACCCGGCGATGTGAAGATCACTTTATGCGATATATTCGGAAAAGAAATCGCAGTTTTGGCGGATGAATCCGAAAACGACGGAACACATTCACTTACGATCGATGCGCAGCAGCTTCATCTTCCTGCGGGAACATACATCGTCCGTATCGATGAAAACGGTTTCCGCCAAACCCTCAAGCTTGTCATTTTGTGAATAAACCTGCAGCCGAACTTCCCGGGAGCGGGAAAGATTTTCTACCCCAGATCAACCTCCTGCGCGGGATCGCGGCAGTGATGGTGGCGTTCTACCACTTCGCGACTTTCAGCGGGGAAAAAGGCGATCTCCTCGACAGCCACAACCTCGTGAAAGTGAGCGGGCATTTCGGCTGCCAGGGCGTTTACATTTTCTTCGTCATTTCCGGCTTTGTCATTCCCTGGTCGATGTACAACGGCAAATACACGCTGCGCAAGGCAGGACGTTTTCTCGCCAAGCGAAGCCTGCGCATCGAGCCTCCCTACATCGTCAGCTTCGTGCTGGTCATACTTATCAATGTTTTTCTCTCGAAAATGTGGGGCGGGGAATACCCGGTCGATCCGAAACGCGTGGCCTTCCACATCGGCTATCTCATTCCTTTCGTTCATTCAAAATACGAATGGTTCAACATTGTCTACTGGACGCTGGGCATAGAATTCCAGTATTACCTGACGATGACGCTGCTTTTCCCGCTGCTCAACCACAGCAACCGCTACGTGCGCTATTCCGTCATGCTCTTCTTCCTGTTCATGCCTTTCCTTTACGGTGACGCCGGCTTTCTTCCCCTGTTCGGTCCGTGCTTTCTCGTGGGTTTCGTGATCTTCCTGATGAAAACCGATCGCATGAAATGGCCGGAAGCGATTGTTTTTCTTGCCGCTTCGCTGGTCATGAATTATTTCTTCCGCGACTGGGAAGTGATGGCCTCGACGATGTTCGCGTTCCTGT
>DASTSF010000202.1:0-3590 GCA_035760825.1 Bacteroidia bacterium | reverse complement strand
AACCATGAACTTTCCAAATGTTTACTTGTCCACTAAAGCCGTTTAGTTTGCTTAAGTCTTGTTGATGTATCAGTTTAGAAAAGTGTCCGAAATAATTTTGCGTATAACCTGTGCAGATGAACGCATGAGATAAGCTTGCTGCATATTCAGCAAGTCGGTCATAGTTTGTAGTTACGATGGAAAGTTTTTTCTGTGCAGTTGAGAGTAGGTGATTTGTCAAATCTGCGAGTGGAAACTCAATCTTCGTATTTAAAATTTGTTCGTATGCTTCAAGATCATGTTTGTTAACTAACTTCCAAGTTTCAAAAATTATCTGCGATAAAACATTTGATCGGAGTTGAAATTGAAGCAATGTGGCTTCCAAATCATTAACCTTATCAAAGTAAACTTTAAATTCTTCAAATTGTTTCTGGTCGTCTTTGTCGGCAAACGAAATTGACTTTTTCAAATGGGCGCCAAGCGTCCACATAGAAGGAAGGTTAAACGGAACAGATGCACCACTGCCAAGAATGATTAGAGGAACTCTATTTGTCCAGTCTTGAAGTAGTTTTAGTAATGCGTCAAAATCCATATGTAATGTCTATCAGTTTGATATTTGCAATGTCACAAATAATTACAGCCAGCTCGTTTATGGGCGCTACTTTATAGCGCATTATTTCTTTTAGAAATTTAGTCATTTTTACAATGCTTCAAATGGCGAAATAATCGTCAGTAAACAGTGTACACTCATATTCTCGTAAATTTCAATGGCCTTACAACTGGAATATCCCAACAACTGCTGGTAGCGATAACTTAAGAGCTCGGCAGCAAACGAATCTGCAGTCCGTTCATTTTCATAGCTGAACGTTAAGACTTTCCCCCCCTGTATTCCCGCAAATGTGCGATCATCATGCTGCGCACTTTTTCTTTCAGCGCGGGAACGTCGTCCAGCGTCATGCCTTTTGTTTCGATGGGCTCGTCCCACGTTCCGTAAATGGTTCCGGGTGCAAGCTCTACGGGGCGCAGCGGCGATAATTTTTCACCGGTATTGAAAAGCGTGAGCACGGCAAGCGGAGTTTGCGTGAGCACGGCAAGCCGGAATGCGCCGTCGCGGAATTCCATCACCGGCGGTTCGTCGTGGCGGTTGCGCGTGCCTTCCGGGCAGAGGAAAACAGAAATGCCGTCGTCGATCGAGCGTTTCATCACCTCGATGCTGCGGTTGCGGTCGGCGCGGTCGGCGCGGTTCACGGTGAGGTAGAGCTTCCGGATGATGAAGCCCATGAGCGGGATCTTCGCCAGCTCGGCCTTGGCGAGAAAGCGGAACGTGTTCCTGCACGCGATCGCGTACACGGGAATGTCGAGCTGCGACCGGTGGTTGGCAACGAAGACGTACGTTTTCCCGGGATCGATAAGGTTTTTGTTTTCGATCCGCACGGGCAGGAAGAAAAAAACCTGCAGCATCTTCGCCCAGGTGCGCGAGAGCACGCGGTGCGCGAAATGCGGCGCGGACTTTTCCGGCAGAACGAGGAACACGACCGCGTAGAGAATGCTGAACACGATCAGCAGCGCTGCGAAAACGATCACAGCGTAGAACCCGAAAATTGCGCGAAGGAAACGGAGAATGATCATCGCCGGATTTTGCATGCTGTTTTTCAGCGAATTCGTATCAAAAAACGAGTGAAGAAAAACGGGAAACGCGAATGTAGCACATTCACTCGCTGAACACCAAACCCTTGCGGCTTCTCGCGAGATGATTTTCGTACAGCAGGTGAATGAGCCCGTCGGCCATGCCAATCTGCGGGACATAGATCTTGTCCATGTTCGCGGCTTTCATGACGGTGAGAAAAACTTTCCCTGCCGGAACGATCACGTCCGCGCGGTCGGGATTGAGGCCGAGCACTTCCATGCGTTCCTGCAATGAAAAAGAAGAGACGAACTCGTGCATCTCCTTCAGCTTGCTGTAGGAAAGCGGGCGGTTCTGCTTCTTGCGCGACATCTTGAAGATCTTGTTGATGTTGCCGCCCGAACCGATCCCCTGCAGCGGGAGAAAATCCTTCGTGTTCGTTTTGATCCAGTCCTTGAAATCGTTCCACAGCTCTTTGCTCACGAGATCGTTCAGCAGGCGGATGGTGCCGATGTTGAACGATTTGGAGGCGATGACATGGTTGCGGGAAAAAAGCGTGAGCTCCGTGCTTCCGCCGCCGACATCGATGTAGAGATAGTTGACGGAAGGATCGAGGTTTTCCGCCACGTGGTTGCTGTAAATGATCTGCGCTTCCGTTTTCCCGTCGATGATCTCGATGGCGATGCCCGCTTCAACGGCGACGCGCTTGATCACGTCGATGCTGTTCGTCGCTTCGCGCATGGCCGATGTAGCGCAGGCTTTGTAATCCACCACGTCGTAGAAATCGAGCAGCTGGCGGAACGCGCGCATGGCGAGGACCAGCTTCCGGATCTTTTCTTCTGAAAGTTTTTTGTGGAGGAATGCGTCGTCGCCGAGACGGAGAGGGATGCGGACGAGGTCGGCTTTTTTGAAAACGGGACCGCTTTTACTTTCGTATACGTTTCCGAACAGCAGCCTTACGGCGTTTGACCCTATGTCGATCGCTGCGAACTTCAACCTTTGGTTTTCTTACTGTCCGGCCGGAAGATCCCGCTTTTTTCTCCAGCCATGATTTTATTTCTTCCTGCGCAATGAGCGGTTTCTGCGCAGCGGATTTCCTGTATTCATTTTCCGATTTTCCCCCGAGTGTGCGCGACTTCCTGTTGTCGCGGAGCTGGAGGTTGATCAGGTGTTTCAATTCCTGCTGGCTTTCCTTGTCGTAAATCGGAACCGCCACTTCCGAGCGGTGATCGAGGTTCCTCGTCATCCAGTCGGCCGAAGATATAAAATACTTTTCCTCTCCGCCATTACAGAATATCAACACCCGGCTGTGCTCGAGGAAACGCCCGACAATGCTGATCGCTTCGATGTTCTCGCTGAACCCTTTCACACCCGGCACCACGGCGCAGGCACCGCGCACGACCAGGCGGATGCGCACACCCGACTGGCTGGCTTCGTACAGCTTGAGGATCATTTCTCGGTCGGTAAGATTATTGAGCTTGAGAATGATCCAGGCCGCATTTCCTTCCCGCGCATTGTCGATCTCCTTCTGGATGAGGTTGAGAAAGCGCTTGCGCATGGTGAACGGCGACACGTAAAGGTGTTTATAACTTCCGGGTTTCAGGTTGTCGTTGTAAAAATCAAAAACGTTCTGCACTTCCTCCGTGATGCGCTTGTCGGACGTAAGCAGCGTGTGATCGGTGTAAATGCGCGCGGTCCATTCGTTCAGGTTGCCCGAACCGATGTGCACGTAGGAGATCATCTTTCCTTCTTCTCTTCGTGAAATGAGGAACAGCTTGGAATGCACTTTGATTCCCGGCACGCCGAAGATCACCCGTGCGCCTTCCTCCTGCAGGCGGTTCGCCCAGTAGATGTTGTTCTCCTCGTCGAACCGCGCCTGCAGCTCCATGATCACCACCACTTCCTTGCCGTTCTTCACGGCATTGATCAGCGCGTTCATGATGTTCGAATTCTTCGCCACGCGGTAAACGGTGATCTGGATTTTTTT
>DASTSF010000201.1:0-6172 GCA_035760825.1 Bacteroidia bacterium | reverse complement strand
TCGAAGGCGCTCGACTTTATGATCCTCGATGATGAAATGAAAACATATTCGGGCAACGGAACACAATGCAGGGATTATTACTGCTACGCAAAACCTGTTCTGGCACCGGGAGACGGTATCGTGGAAGAAGCCGTCGATGGCGTGGAAGAAAATGCGATCGGTAACGTGAACATGGTGCAGAACTGGGGCAACACGATCGTGATCCGCCATCTCCCCGGACTCTACACGAAACTTTCCCACCTGAAGAACGGTTCGCTCAAAGTGAAGAAAGGGGATTTCGTGCGCAAAGGCGACATCATCGCGCAATGCGGAAATTCGGGACGCTCGCCTGAACCGCACATTCATTTCCAGGTGCAGGCTTTTCCCGATGTGGCGGCGCGCACGCTCAGCTATCCGCTGGCTTATTATTTTCTGCATGAAAAAGGGAAGACGTCGCTCGAATCGTTTTCCGTGCCTGCCGAAGGAAAAATTATTTCTGCAGCGGAGACGAGCACGCTGCTTGGCGCTGCATTTGCATTTCAGCCCGGCTTCCGGCAGCAATTTGTTTTTTCGGAAAACAAAAAGCAAAAAAAGGAAAGCTGGGAAACAGTGACGGACGCGTACAACCGGACATACATCTATGTTGTGGGCGGGAATGCATACGCGTATTTCATCAATAACGGGACGGTTTTTTATTTCACCGCATTTTACGGCGATAAAAATTCGTTGCTGTACCGCTTTTATCTTTCCTGCTACCATATCCCGCTTGTCCAGTATGGGAATATGAACGCAACGGATCATTTTCCGCTTCATCTTTTTGCAGGTGGTCCGGCGAAATGGCTGCAGGATGTTGTCGCGCCGTTCCATGTTTTCGTCCGGAAGGAATTCAGGATGGAATGCGCAAAGAGCGACGATGAATACCATCCCCGCGAGATCACGCTGAGCTCCTCGATCCGGAATTTTTTCCCGGGAAGAAGCGTGCAAAGCTCCGGGTCGGAAATCACCGTTGCGGATGGAAAGATCCGGAGATTCCGGTTCAGCGACATGGAAAATGGAAATATAATCGACGCGGAATGCACGGAAGAAAAATAACATACCTGCTTCTCCTGGTTTTTCATTGTGCTGCCGCACAGCGGATGGATTACCGTACCGCGGACAGCCTGACGTGGAAGTATTACCTCGCGGGTGAATGGGCGAAGCTCGACAGCGCGGGAGATCTTGCGCTGGGCGATCATGTCGATTATCCGTACCTGCGCATGCGTCTTGGTTATTCCGCTTTTGTGAACGGAAATTACAGCCGCAGCCTTCTTCATTATGAAAAGGCATTGAAAGAAGACAAGGGGAATTCATTCGCAGCCTATTACCTCGCGCAGAACAACCGTAATCTCGGGCGTGATGACGAAGCCGCGTTTTACGCATCACGCACGGATGATTCACTGGCGCGGAAAACCGGCCTGAGGAAATACGATCTTTCCCGCAGCGCAGACGGAGAAATGAGCGTGGGTTTTCCTTCGGTGGCCACGCGTTCCGATGCCGTGTATGCACGTTTCGGTTTCGGTACGCAGATCGGGTGGCGGCTCAGCATGTACAATTCTGTGGATGTTTTCCGGCAGGATTTTACTTCGACGCTGGTGGATACGGCGTTCCGTCCGCCCCCGGGATTTCCTCCGCCTCCGCATCCGCCGGTGAAGCAGGTGGTGGAAGCTGTGCGGCAATACCGTTATTACACCAAATGGAATTACCAGCTGAACGGGCATTTTTCAGTGTGGGCTTCGGGAAATTTCTCGAAGCAGTCGGATGCGGGAACGATCAGTCATTTTTACATCGGGATGGGTGGCGTGAACTATGCGTTCGCATACGGGAGCATTTCCGGGGAAAGTGCTTACGGGAAGCTGGAGGGAAATACGTTTACGCAGTACGGCGGTTCGTTCGTTGTTTATCCTTCGGGAAATCTCGGCTGGTACGTTTTCATGCACGGCGCACTGACAAATGACGGCGGCAGGACCGGGTACGATGTCACGCCCGGCTTCGGGTTCAGTCCGGGGAAAAAAATTTGGATGGAAGCGCGTGTGAACTTCGGGAATTCACAATCGTACCTCAGCGGCGAAGGATATTATTTCTACAGGCTGATCGACCAGCCCGTGTGGAGCGGAACGCTTTCCGCCGGTTTTCCATTGGGAAATAACGTGCAGCTGATGGTGCATTACAATTATTCGCAGTCAGCGCAGAAAGACAACAACAGCAATTATTATCAAAACACAATAACAGGAGGTCTATCATGGAAAAGATGAAAAATATGAGACAGATCGCGGGCATCGGCGCCTGCCTGCTCTTCATGCTTCCGTTGCGCACGGAACAAACGGGAACGCCGCTGCAGGACGCATTCTCGAAAAGCTATACGGCCGAAGCTTCCGGCAAATACGACGATGCGATAAAAGCGCTGTCGTCGGTTTGCGACGATGGCAGCTACGAATGCTCGCTGCGACTCGGGTGGCTGAGTTACGAAGCAAAGGATTATGTGAAATCCATTGCGTATTACCAGAAAGCCATCGATGCGAAACCGTATGCGATCGAGGCGCGTTTCGGCATCGTGAAACCGGAATCGGCATTGCTGAAATGGGACGATGTGCTCGGCCAGTACATGGAGATACTCAAGATCGATCCGCAGAACACGAAAGCGAATTACTGGACCGGCTGCATTTATTACAACCGCAAGGATTACAAAAAGGCGATCTCGTATTTCGAAAAAGTGGTCAACCTGTACCCGTTCGATTACGATTCGTCCATCATGCTCGGCTGGAGCTACCTCAATGACGGCCGCAGCTCCGACGCGAAAGTGATGTTCGGTAAAGTGCTGCTCATCAGTCCCGGCGACACGAGCGCGACCGGCGGGCTTAAAAAGCTGAACTGACCGCCTGTGATTTTTTGATGGTGGTTTGCGATGGGAAAAGTAATTTAGGGCATGACTTTCACCCGCCTTTTCCTCGTCGCTTCGTTTTTCATCCCTGCATGCGGTTTCGCGCAGAAGCGAAAAGTTTTCACGACCACGCCGGTCTATGATTCCGTCATTGCCGCGTACACTTCGCTGGCGCAGAAATACCCGGCGATGACGCAGCTGAAAACGTACGGCACGACGGACGTGGGCAGGCCGCTCCATCTTTTCGTGATCTCGAAAGACGGGAAGTTCACACCTGCCGATCATGCCACGAAAACCGTCATTCTCATCAACAACGGAATTCATCCCGGGGAGCCGGACGGCATCGACGCGTGCATACAGCTTTCACAGGATCTTCTTTCGCAGCCGGCGCTGCTTCCGGATAATGTAGAGATCTGCATCATCCCGGTGTACAACATCGGCGGCTGTCTCAACCGGGGCGCCTGTTCGCGCGTCAACCAGAACGGACCCGCAGAATATGGCTTCCGCGGCAATGCGAAAAACCTCGATCTCAACCGCGACTTCATCAAATGCGACGCGCAGAATACGTGGGCGTTCGAAACGATCTTCCAGGAATGGCAGCCGGATATTTTCGTCGATACGCACGTTTCCGACGGCGCGGATTACCAGTATGTGATGACGCTCATTCCCACGCAGCGTAACAAGCTGCATCCTGTCATGGCGGATTACATGGAGAACATGATCCTGCCCGATCTCTACAAACGCATGAAGGAAAAGAAATACGAAATGTGCCCGTACGTGGAAACGCATGGCGAGACGCCGGATTCGGGCATCGACGCGTTCCTCGAAACGCCGCGTTATTCCACGGGCTATACCGCGCTGTTCAACTGCATCGGCTTCGTGACGGAAACGCACATGCTGAAGCCGTATAACGATCGCGTGTGGGCGACGTATGAATTCCTCCGGGCCATCATCGATATCGGCAGCAGGAATTGCGAGACGATGGGAAATGCGCGGCGGACAGCCGACCGCATGGTGGCGAATGAAAAAATATTTGCGCTGAACTGGAAGCTGGACACGGCGAGCTACGACTGGTTCGAATTCAAAGGTTACGAAGCGAAGCACAAGCCTTCGGAATTTTCCGGAACGCGTTTGTACTACGACGAGAAATCCCCGTACACGAAAAAAATAAAATACTACAACACGTATACGGCGATCGACTGCGTGGCGGTGCCGCGTTATTATTTTGTGCCGCAGGCTTACACCGCGGTGATCGACCGCATGAAGCTCAACCGCGTGGCGATGAAAAAACTGGCGAAGGATACCGCGATCTGGTGCGGGATGTATTACGTGACGGATTACAAAAGTCCGAAAGGCCCGTACGAGTCGCATTTTCTTCATTCGGCGGTGAGTGTTTCCCGCGATTCGCAGCTGGTGATGTTTTACAAAGGCGATTACATCATCGAAACGAACCAGCCGTGCAACCGGTACATTGTCGAGACGCTGGAACCGAAAGCGGCGGACAGTTTTTTCGCATGGAATTTTTTCGACGGGATACTGCAGCAAAAAGAATGGTTCAGCGATTACGTTTTTGAAGACAAGGCCGACAGCATTTTAAAGCACGACGCGACCGTCAAAAAGCAGTTCGATGATAAGATGAACACGGATACTGCTTTCGCCCATGATCACTGGGGACAATTGAATTTCATTTACCATCATTCCGCGTACATGGAACGAACGTACGACCGCTATCCCGTGGGAAGACTGAACGGGGAAATGAAACTGCCGGAGGATTGAACATGACGCACAGGTACAACGTACGCGCGTACGCGCTGGTGATGCACGGGGGGAAACTGCTCGTCGCCGATGAATTTTTCAGGGGGATACGCATGACGAAATTTCCCGGGGGCGGCAACGAATGGGGCGAAGGTCTTGCGGAAACCGTGAAGCGCGAGCTGCTCGAAGAAACAGGGCAGGAGCCCGTTTCCATTGCGCATTTTTACACCACGGATTTTTTCGTGGAATCGGCGTTCCATGAAAATGTACAGCTGCTCAGTGTTTATTACACAGCGGCGTTGCCGCACCCGGAGAACGTTCCTGTGAAAACGAAACCGTTCGACTTCGATGAGGAAAAAGACGGGGCGATGGTTTTTCGCTGGATAAACCTCGATGAAATTTCTCCGGACACTTTCACTTTTCCCATTGACAAAAAAGTCGCAGAGCTGCTGAAAAAGAAAAACCCCGGCCGGTAGACCAGGGTTTTGTTTTACTTCCGTACGTTTTCTTACCACGTGTTGTTTGGGTCTTTCTTGCCCGTGGTGAACACGCGTGAAATGTTGAAGCCTACGCGCAGTCCGCCCTTGAAAGGGTTGCTGGTGCTGAACGGGATGTACTGCACCTCGTTCATGCCGAATGCATTCGTGATGTGCACCTGGAAAACGTGGCCGCCCGTTTCAATGTCGAAACCTACGCCGATGGGATCATAATAGCTGATGGCGGGATTGCTGTTGTACTTGTTGATGCGGTACGCATATTCCCAGGTGATCGCAGTGCGCGAAGTGAGCTTGTAGCGTCCGGAAAACCCGACCGCGAAAATATCGTTTTTGTCGAGGATGTTGTCGACGATGTTGTAATGGATAAAAAAACCGTTCAGCTCGATGGAGAATTTATCCGAGAATTTTCTCCCGAGCATGAGGCAGTGCGCGTACGAAAAACGGTCCACCAGGTGATTGTACTTGTCGTACCCGGTGATCGCCGCGTTCGGGTCTTTCATCGCCGTGTAATTCATCGTCGCATACCACGTGAGCGAAACCGGCATTTTATTGTCGGTGGTTTGCCGCAGGATTCTCCATTTCGCAGAACCTTCGATCAGCTTGTCGATCGACGTGCGCGCGATGCCGACCTGCAGGTAATTCGTGATGCCGTAATCGAACGCAATGCGTATGCATGCCGGGCCGTCGAGACCGAACGCATTGTACGCGCCGGAATTGAGATCGCCGAAACGGTGCGAGATGCGGAAATCGAGAATGTGTTTCCCGACATTTTCCGTATTCGGAAAATTGATGATCCGCGTTGTTTTGAACGTTGCGCGTACGAATTCTCTCGCAGGTGGTGCGGAATTCGCCATGCTGTTCGCCATGCTGTCGAGATCGATCTGGGCAAATGCGGCGGGGGCGGTAAAAAGGAAAAGGAAGAAGAGGATTTTTTTCATGGCAGTTTAATTTTGTGGCGCTCCCGCCGCTATCCATTTTGCAAATTGTGTGATGCGACACGTGTCGATTTTGAAATTGGGCGGCA
>DASTSF010000200.1:0-2996 GCA_035760825.1 Bacteroidia bacterium | reverse complement strand
ACCTGCCAGAATGCCGATGTCTCCGGGAACGTCCGCGGCAAAATTCACGTGGCGGAGCTTCTCGCGCTCAAGGCCACTTCCAAGCTCAACGGCGAGATCAACACCGGCAAGCTGTCCATCGAACCCGGCGCCGATTTCTCCGGCTCCTGCAGCATGGGCGGCGTGGTGAAAGAGATTCAGCATGACTCCGCAAAAGCCAAAGCCGAGCTCGCCGAAAAAACGGCTTAACGGCTACGCCAAATATCTTTCCATGGCCACCTACATGGCCGTCATCATCACGCTCGGAACGCTCGGGGGCCGCTGGCTCGACGGGCGTTTTCATTTTGTGAAATTCCCGGTTTTTACGCTGTTTCTTTCCCTGCTTTCCGTGTTCGCGGCCATGTGGTATTTCATCCGCGATTTTATCCGGAAATAAATCACGGTGAAAAATTCCTGCTTGCGCTCCTCTTCATAGCCGCCACCTGTTCTGCGGGAACGGGCGCCCGCGATTTTTTTTACCCCGCCTGAAGCCTTTTACAATGAGGCCGGCGTATTCGGCGGATAATACCGCTCCCTAAAGAACAATTTTCATGTCCGATTCGTTTCTACTTTTACAGCATGAAAAAGTACGGAACGTACCTTTTGCTTTTCACCGTTTTTACGGCGGCGGTTTTCGTTGCGCTGTATTTCTGGAATGCGAATGGTCCTGCCAGATGGCACGTGGATAATTTCGCGTGGATACCCGGGATCATCGCAGCCGTTTCCATTTCCATCCATTTTTATCTCATCTCTTCGAAAAAGAAAAGGCCCGCGGTCTTCGTACGCAGGTTCATGGCGATAAGCACGTTGCGCATGATCGTTTACCTGGCGATCATCATCGGTTATATTTTTCGCGGCGGACCTTCCGTTGCGGCCTTCATCATCCAGTTCGGCTTTGCCTATTTCTGCTTTATGATCTTCGAGGTTGCAACGCTTTATCAGGACATGCGTAAGCCGGTTGAAAACGAGTGAAGCTTTGCTTACTTTGGCATTCAACTCCAAAAAAACGATATGAAAAAAACACTGCTGATCTTCTCGCTCGCCCTTATCACATTTCAGGTAAATACGCTTTCGGCGCTGACACCGCAGGGAAAAAGCGACGACGTCAAATCGTACTGGCTCGGTCCCGGCTTCGGGTATTATTTCCTTCCCATGGCCAGCGTGAACGCGCAGCTGGGCGGGTACGGCGTGAAAACGGGTTTCGGTAATGCAATGGGCGTGGGTCTCGATTATTCCGCACACGTCAGCAACGACCGTCTTCCCCGCGGCGGATCTTCGCTGTATTCATTCCATTACCTTCTTCCGCAAACCGTGAAAGCCGGTGATTCGCTGACGTTCAGGCTGGGCGGATATGCCGCGCAGTTCGACATATTCAGCTTTGATTTCCTCAGCCCGGAGAACATGACGCTCGTAGCGGGACTTTCCTGGGCGTTCGGCCAGCTGAAAGTGACGGAAACCACGAAAGGCGGAACGACGACCTGCAAAAACCCGTACTTCGCACCCGAGTTCCGGACGGAATTCAGCATGCGCCTGGGCGATCATTTTTTCTTCGGTCTGCGCGGGGCTTACCGGGCGGATATTTCAAAAACAGGCTGGAAAGAGTCGGGAATAAATAATCCCGCTCTTACGGGCACAAAACTGAGCGGGTGGATGACAGGGGCATTCATCGGCTTCGGCGTGTAGTTCATCGGGCAAAAACTTCTTTCTGCGGGAACGGCTTTCGGGGCTGTTCCCGCTTTTGTTTTGGATTCTTTCTAAAGTTGATCTTTTGTCCAAAAAACCTTTGTGAAAAGTTTTAACACGAGGAAAAGAAATACCTATTTTTGCAGCCGAATTGCGCGAAAATCCTCGATTTTCATTGTCAAACAGCTTTCTATCAATGCGTTCAAACGCCCTTATCAACCGGTTCTCTCTTTTCCTCGCCGCCCTCCTCATCCCGGCCTTCGGTTTCTGCTATGAAATGGAAGACCAGGCCAGCGATTCTTCGGCAAGCAATGTTAAGGTGGCGGATGCCGGCGCGCCGAAAAAAGAAGGGTTCAACCCGGGCGAAATGATCATGGAGCACGTGTCCGATTCTCACGAATGGCACATTTTCGGAAATATCCGCATCCCGCTTCCCGTCATTCTGAAAACCGATAAAGGGTTCGAATGTTTTTCTTCCGGAAATTTCCGTAATCCTCAAACGCACGAGCTTCAGCCGTACCAGGGAAAATATTACACTTATGCATACAACAAGGACGGGAAGATCATCGTGTGGGATTCTGTCGCCATGGCGCAAAACCAGGTCGCCTCAAAATCAATTTTCGATATTTCCATCACGAAGAACGTGGTGAGCCTTTTCGTGATCGTGGGCATCATGTTCCTCGTGTTCCTCAATGTAGCGAAAGCGTATCGCCGCCGGCCGGGACAGGCGCCGAAAGGCATGCAGTCGCTTTTCGAGCCGCTGATTCTTTTCGTGCGCGACGACATTGCGCGTCCGAGCATCGGGCCGAAATACGAACGTTACATGCCGTTCCTGCTCACTGTATTTTTCTTCATCTGGATCTCGAACCTGCTCGGCATGATCCCGGTTTTCCCCGGCGGCGCGAATGTCACCGGCAACATCGCCATCACGATGACGCTTGCGCTGATGACGTTTGTCATCACCACGTTCAGCGCGAATAAAAATTACTGGCGCCACATCTTCGCGATGCCAGGCGTTCCGTTCGGCGTGCTTTTCATCCTCACACCGATCGAGATCATGGGCATGTTCCTGAAGCCGCTGGTCCTGATGATCCGACTATTCGCGAACATTCTTGCCGGCCACATCATCGCGCTTTCTTTCTTCAGCCTCATCTTCATCTTCGGCAAAGGCGGCGAAGCGTTAGGCGCAGGACTCGGCGTTTCCATCGGCTCGGTGGCGTTCACCGTATTCATGACGGTGCTCGACATTCTTGTTGCGTTCCTCCAGGCGTACGTGTTCACCATGCTTTCCGCGA
>DASTSF010000199.1:0-34245 GCA_035760825.1 Bacteroidia bacterium | reverse complement strand
GGAAAGAAAAAGATCATCACCGGCGTGTACGGGATCCAGCTGCACCACGGCCCGAACAGCACGTCGAAAAAGTGCGGCGATTTCCAGTAGGTAAAACCTTCGTCGTAATAGCCGTACGAATACGTGAACCATTTTCCCGTGGTGGAATGCCAGTACAGCATCTGCGGCAGGAACAGCAGCACGCCCCAGAACAGCAATGCGGGAATGATCCGGCGGTCGGAGAAAAATGTTTTCAGCCGTTCGCGGAAATCCTTCCCCGAATAAACGCCATACAAAAGGAAGAAGATGCCGATGACAATGCTCGTCGGGCGAATGGCGGTGGCAAGCCCGAGGAAAAAACCGACCGCGTGGAGGTGCCGCGATCTTCGTCCTTCTTCATGGAATTTGCGGCAGTAAAAAAGAAATCCCGCGAAAGCGAAAAAGGAGTACGCGTGCGACATGCTGGGCTCCGCGAAACCGTAGTAAAAAAGATTCGTCCCCAGCGCAATGAGAATGATCGAGAAGAAAACTGTCCGCAGGCTGAACCATTTCCGCAGCGTGTAAAAAAGGAAAATAAAACCGGCGAACGTGTAGAACAGGTCAGCGAACAGGACGCCGTAACCGTAATAGGAAGAGAATCCGGTGCGTTCACGGTGGTTGAGCACGGTTGCGGCGTCTGCGGCGAGGAAGAACGGCGTTTCAAGAATGGCGACGCCGGTGGCGTATTTGTCGAAACGGTTCCCGTTCGGCAGGGGCATTCCCCAGCCGATGTGGTTCACGTCGTGGCGGATGAACAGCGCAGGAAGGTATTCGTAGTAGCCGATGCCGTCCGACCAGATGCAGGTTCCCATCCCGACGGCGTAATGCATTTTCCGGGAAAACTGCGTCATCCCGAACAGGAAAACGAAGAAAAGCCCGAGTGCGATAAGACGTTCGCGTGTGAAAATGCGCATGCGCGAATCTACGATTTCATTAAGAACCGGGAAGAAAGCAAAAAAGGCGCCGCGGTATTTCTGCCTGGGAGGCCAACCGCGGCGCACGCACACCTGACCTGATAAAAATCGTTCCCGGAAACCAGGTTCCGGAGCCGGTCCTGGCAGGGAAGCAAACTGATTTTTCACAACCCCGGAAACCGGTTTCTGGGAATGGCTGCCTACCAGCCGGGACAATTCACGGGCCTGTATTTTTTCTTCGGCGGCTTGCACGACATCTGGTAACCCATCGTCACTTCGTGCGAACCGGCTGAAGCATTGGAAAGTTTGGAAACAGTTACGTCGTAGCTGTAGCCGAGGTGAAGCTGTCCCGCTTCTATCCCGATCAGCATGATGAAGGAATCGTTTCCGCGGTACCAGAGCCCGCCGACGATCGCATCTTTCTTGGCGTACAGGCCGATGTTCAGCTGCTGGAAATCGCCCTGCTTCTGGTAAAGAATGTTCGGGGAAATGTAGGAGTCGCCTTCGTAACGGTCGTGCGTGAGCGGGATCATTCCCCCGGCATGCAGCGTGTATTTCCGCGGCAGCGGACTCGATCCGCCGAGGAACGATTCATTCTGCTCGAGGATATGATGAACGGCGCCGCCGGCGTAAAAATTCCGCGAAGAAAAAAGCAGCCCGGCACCGAGATCGAAATCACCTTCGCGCTGTGTTTGCGGCGAGGGTTCCTGTGTCAAAAGATTAAACCCGGAATGCGGATCGATCTGGTCGCCGAAAGTGAGCTTCGACCAGTCCACAGTTTTCTGCCAGTAGCCGGCCTGTATCGCTGCGGAAACGGAAATGTCTTTTCCCAGCGGAACGACCGGGGCGTAAATAAGACCGACACCGGTTGTGTTGAGCGTTCCTTTCGCTGCGCGGTCTTCCACCACTGTCACGCCTATGCCGCCTTTTACTTTGTAGGCGTATTTATCGAATGAAGCGCCGATGGTGGAATAGGTTCCGTAAATGCCGGGCCATTGCGCACGGTAGGAAAGGTTGAAGCGGGGACAGATTTTCGAACCGGCGAGAGCGGGGTTCAGGTAAAGCGGGTTCGCGTAAAACTGTGTGAATTCAGGATCCTGTGCGTGCAGCGCATCAGCGGCAGAAGCAAGCAGGACCGCGACGGAAAAAATTCGTACCAGTGTTTTCATGCCCGTAAGTTTTTGGTGTTGCCATAAAAAAGACGGGCGGAAATAAAAAGGTTGCTTTCGGAACGAAAAAAACAGGAATAAAAAAAGGCCCGGAGGCCTGTTGTCGTATTCGGGAGACGAATACTCAGTTAAAATCAAACCCGTGCTGTTCCGTTTCAACAGGAGCTCCGCGGGGCGTATTCTTTGCCGTTGTGTCGGCAGGCGCATAATCTTTTTTGATGCCGGTGACGTGTGCGCTGTCGCGGTTGATGATGATCTCTTTCAGCTGCCCGTTCTCTTTATCAAAATAAACAGACGGCGTACCGCGGTTGGCATACTGGTCGATCAGCTTCTGGTCTTCCTGCGTCCGGTGAATGAACCCCTTGGCCGGATCGATCTGGTCGCCGAAAAGCAGGCCGGAATCTTTTTTGGTTTTCGTTTTCCTGGCAGACGATGTGTTTTGAACTACATCCGTGTTGCCGGGGGAAGGATTGCTGCTGTTCCCGGTGACGAGACCGGGAGAAGAAACCTCCTGCACGTCCGCCATGTTCACGGTTTGCACCTGTGACGGCGGAGCGTTCGTTACAACGGACGTATTCTTCGAAGGAAGATTATTGTCTGTTGCCGGTTGTGCAACCGCCTGCGGCTTGCCAGGCGCCGCACTGTGTCCCGAAGCGAGGAAAACCCCCAGCGAGATAAGCGAGGCCACGCCGACAGCGATCAGCAGCGTATTCAGCGAAAATTTCCACTGAAAGCGGTTGGTTTTGGGAAGTGCGTCGAGCGAGCGGTCCATAGCGTCCCAGTCAGCTCCGTTGTACGGAGCCTCGTAGTCGCTCAGCCGATCGTGCACAGCCCGGAAGAGCTTGTCATCTTGTAAAGGTCCGTTCTCCATCGGTGTTTTTGATCAGGTTGGTTAAATTTTTCTTGAGCTGGTAGCGGGCCTTGGAAAGATTGGATTTGGATGTTCCCTCGCTGATGCCGAGCTGGTCGGCAATCTCGCGGTGCGAGAAATTTTCCATCACGTACAGGTTGAACACCGTCCGGTAGGCCGGGCTCAGCTGCTGCACGGAAGCAAGAATTTCTTCTTCCGAAAGGTTGGCGATGAGATTGTCCTCTTCCATTTCTTCCACTTGATCAGGGATATCACCTTCCCGCGCGTAGATCGTTGAGACGATCATGTATTCATGCTTGTTGCGCCTGAGATGATCCACCGCCGTGTTCACGACTATCCGTCTTATCCATCCTTCGAAAGAACCCTTTCCCTGGAAGTTCCGGATCGATGTGAACACCTTGATGAGACCTTCCTGCAGCATGTCCCGCGCTTCGTCCCGGCTTTTGGCATAACGGAGGCAAACCCCCATCATTTTACCGTAAAACCGCTTGTAAAGCGCTTCCTGGCAGGCGCGATCCTGCCTTATGCAACCGGCTATAAGTTCATGATCGTTCATATCGCGGCAAGGTGTCCGCTACTTTTACGGTTAGAAGACGTGAAAAGGTTGCGGAGGTTGCTTCCAAAATGGCAGAATGCCATAGGTGAAATATCAAATAAGCGTAAAAAACTCATGTTCGTCGCCTCAAAACGCAGACACGTCCCACATATTGTGGTGCGGAACCATTCGTCGAAAAGAAAGCAGAAAACAATGCCGCCTGCCTGAAAAAATGACTTTCCCTCCACTGTTTAATTACGGAAAAGGCATCCTTTATGAATAGTAACAAAACGAAAAAGGGACGTGATAAAAAAATCACGCCGGAACGGTTGCTGAAAGAGCGGGAACTTGTTTTCGACTGAAAAAAGACTGTTCAGCCGCCGGTTTTGTCAGGACAGCTTGAGTTCCGCGAGACACAATCCTGCTGCTTCCTGCTCCGCACGTTTTTTCGAAAGATGCTGGCTGCGGCCATGCACTACGCCGTCGATCGTAACCTCGATTATGAATTGCTTGTGCTGCCCCGTACCGACTTCCCCTGCAAGATTGAAGCGAAGGTCCTTCCTGTTCTTCTGCGCCCATTCGATGAGCTTGCTTTTGAAATCGGTGTCGGTCGCCTCTATTTCGTCTATGTCAAGAT
Source organism: Bacteroidia bacterium (assembly GCA_035760825.1). GTDB lineage: Bacteria > Bacteroidota > Bacteroidia > Palsa-965 > Palsa-965. The sequence goes on along the minus strand of DASTSF010000199.1, from coordinate 30,101 downwards.
GAAAACCAAGGATTCGTTCATTGATATAATCCGAGGTGAAATCATAGCCCTTGTCGAGGTAAATGGCGCCGATCAGCGCTTCAAAGACATCGCCGTTGATGGAATTGCTTCTTCCCGCAAGACCGGATTCCGCCTGCACGAATTTGTCGATGCCGAATTTCACCGCGAGCTTTCCGAGCGTCTGCCGGCTGACGATGCGCGAGCGGAGCTTGGTAAGGAAGCCTTCGTCGCGGTAGGGAAATTTCTTGAAGAGGTAATCGGCGATCACGGCGCTGAGAATGGCGTCGCCGAGAAATTCGAGCCGTTCATAGCTTTCGCGCGGCTGCTCTCTGTCTTTCGCAAGATTGGCCGCAGAGCTGTGCGTGAAAGCTTTCCGGTACAGGCGGATATTATCCGGCCAGAAGCCGAGAAGATTTCGGAGCGTTTTCCGGAAAGCCTTATCCGGCCCGGAAGAAAAAAGGGCTCTGAACGCTGAAAACACGGCTAAAGTTAGGCGGAAAATTTGCGTACGACAACCGCGGCGTTGTGTCCGCCGAAACCGAATGTGTTGCTGATCGCCGCACGCACTTCGCGCTGCTGCGCTTTGCCGAACGTAAGATTGAGCTTCGGATCGATCTCGGGATCGTCAGTGAAGTGATTGATCGTGGGAGGAATGGTGTTATTGACGACGGAAAGGATCGTCGCCATGGCCTCCACGGCACCGGCCGCGCCGAGAAGGTGGCCGGTCATGGATTTTGTGGCGCTGATGTTGAGCTTATAAGCGTGCTCGCCGAAAATTTTCTGGATCGCTTTCAGTTCGGCGACATCACCGAGCGGCGTTGACGTTCCGTGCGTATTGATGTAATCGATATCTGCGGCCGTGATTCCTGCATCTTCGAGCGCATTGCGCATAACGAGTGCAGCGCCGAGCCCTTCCGGATGCGGCGCCGTGATGTGGTAGGCGTCTGCGCTGAGCCCGCCGCCAGCCACCTCGCAGTAAATTTTCGCCCCGCGGTTCAGCGCGTGCTCCAGCTCTTCGAAGACGAGCGCAGCGCCGCCTTCGCCGAGGACGAACCCGTCGCGGTCTTTGTCGTACGGACGTGAAGCGGTTTCCGGAGAATCGTTGCGCGTGCTCATGGCCTGCGCAGCATTGAATCCGCCGATTCCCGCTTCGCAGATCGCAGCTTCGGATCCGCCGGTGACGATCACATTCGCTTTGCCGAGGCGGATGTAATTGAATGAATCGATGAGTGCATTGGTGGAAGAGGCGCAGGCAGAAACGGTGGTGAAATTGGGACCGTGAAAGCCGAAACGCATCGAGATATGGCCCGAGCAGATATCGGCGATCATTTTCGGGATGAAGAACGGGTTGAACCGCGGCGTTCCGTCGCCTTTGGCAAACCCGAAGCATTCGTCCTGGAATGTCTGAAGTCCGCCAATGCCGGATCCCCAGATGACGCCCACGCGGGTTTTGTCAATGGAATCGGCATTCACACCGGCATCGCGGACAGCCTGGTCGGCGGCCGCAATGCCGTAATGTGAAAAAGGATCGAGCTTCCGGGCTTCTTTGCGGTCGAAGTAGTCTTCCGTTTTGAAGCCTTTGACCTCGCATGCGAACTGCGTTTTGAATTTGGACGCATCGAAACGGGTAATGGTAGCCGCGCCGCTTTTGCCAGCGACGAGGTTACTCCAATAATCCTGCACAGAATTTCCAAGGGGCGTAATTGCTCCAAGTCCTGTGACAACAACCCGCTTCAGTTGCATGCCCCGAAATTTTTAGAAAAGAATGGAATTACTTCGCGTGTTCCTGGATGTACTTGATGGCTTCGCCGACGGTGTTGATTTTTTCGGCCTGGTCATCGGGAATAGCGATGTTGAACTCTTTTTCAAATTCCATGATGAGCTCAACGGTGTCGAGTGAGTCGGCGCCAAGATCATTGGTAAAGCTCGCTGTTTCCGTTACTTCCTTCTCGTCAACGCCGAGCTTGTCAACGATGATAGCTTTCACTTTTGCTGAGATGTCAGACATTTTTAAAGCAGTTTTTTGGTTAAAAGACGGTTGCAAAGATAGAGGGATGGGGTAAATAACAAAAACATTAATCTAAAAGGCTCATTTATAGGCAACTAACACATTTTCAAGCGGTTTGCGGCGAATATCCGGGACCGTGCAGTTTCCCGCGGGGTGTCCGACCGGGATAAGCAGGAACGGTTTCTCGTTTTCCGGCCGCTCAAGCAATTGCGCCAGGAAGTTCATCGGGCTGGGCGTATGCGTGAGCGCAACAAGTCCGGCATGGTGGATGGCCGCCAGCAGGAATCCGCAGGCAAGCCCGACGGACTCGTTCACGTAATAATTATTCTTTTTCACGCCATTGACAATTTCATACGGCCGGCGGAAAACCACGATGAGCGCCGGGGCTGTTTCGAGAAAGGGCTTGCGCCAGTCGGTACCGAGCGGGGCCAGATCTTCAAGCCATTCGGGCGTCATGCGGCCGTTGTAGCTTTCGTATTCTTCCTTCTCGGCGGCTTCACGGATCTTTTTCTTCAGTTCTGAATTGGTCACTATGCAGAATGTCCACGGCTGCTTGTGTGCACCCGAGGGCGCTGTGGAAGCGGTGCGGACAATATTTTCCAGCACTTCAAAAGGAAATGGTTCGGAAGAAAAATCGCGCACCGTTCGTCGTTTATCCATCCATTCGGAAAAAGACTGGCTTCTCGCGATCATTTCTTCATCCGGAAAACGTTCGTGCGTATAGGGGATGAAAGGAAAATTCATGGGAACATGATTTACCGGTGAAGGTAATTTTTAGCCCGGGAAGTTTTCCATTTTCCCCGTGGCGCAATTTTTTTATTTTCACAGTTCACCTTAGATTTTATTACCCCTAAGCATAAACCGGTGGAGGAACAGTCAGCAGTGTCGGCGTATCACGGTCGTGTCAGGCCGGCTTTTTCGCCGGTTGTATCACCGCTTGTTCCGGCTACGTTCGCAACGAAATCGAAAAAAATATTCGCCTTCTGGGTGGCTTCGGCGATCGTCGGCGGAATTGCTTCGGCGATTGGTTCCGGCATCGCGGGCGCGCCGGGAATGTACACGGGCATCGGTATCGGTGCGTTGATGCTGGTGCTGACCACGATCGCGGCATTGCGGTCGCGCCATGCGAAATGCCCGTATTGTGCGTTCGATGTGGGCAGCACGACGGACGTCACGATCAGCATGAAGGACCCGGATCTGCAGGTAGCCTGTCCGCGCTGCTGCGAATGGCTCATCAGCGACAAAGGCGTGCTGCGCGCCTTCACGGAAAACGACACACAGGCGAAAAGCAAATTCACCTGCCCGGTTTTCGTGACCAGCTTGTGGCCGGATGAATGCATCGTCTGCGGATCACCGGTGGTGAAATATGCGCAGGCGAAAAAAACGAGCGTCAGCGTGGGCAGGCTGCTTGCCGGTCATCTTTCCGTCGCTTCCGGATCGGTAAGCAACATCCCGTACTGCGCCGATCACCAGGATGCGGTTTCCCTCGATGTGAACGGCAGCGAGCTGCAGCTGACCTTCGGCGATTTCGGCGCCATGCGGCGTTACCTGGCCATGAACCCGAACAGGATACGGTACAAAAAATAATTTCCGTGTGAGCTCACGGTTTTTTTCGTGCCGTGTTCTGCGGCAGAATGTTTGCACATTTGCGTATATGAAAAAACTTCAGTGGCTGACCTGCGCATGTTTTGGCGCGTTTCTTTTTTCGTGCGGAAACGATGTAAAAAAGGAAACCGTTTCCGGTGAAGCAAAAAAAGATTCCGTCGCAAAAACGGAAAACAGGCAGCCCGTTGCAGAATCGCTGTACGGCGATACGCTCGAGCCGCGTGATCCCTCGCTCGTGCTTTTCCGGTTCGATGAAAAATTATCCGGGCGGAAACCGGTTCTGCTGAAAGCGGGCGAAGTGAGGAAAAGATTCTGGCCGCTCGACAAAACAGCCGATCCCTCCGCGCTGTTTACGTTCGCGCGTTATTTCGAGCTCGACTCGATCCGCAAAACGGGAAAAGAATACGAAGGCGATGTGGGCGACATCATGCAGGTGGACATCGACGTGCTCGACACGCTCAAAAACGCTGGTCCTTTCTGCGCGGTTGCCTGGCGCATGCATTTCGTTTCCTATGAAGCCTGCCCGTTCAGCAGCGGCGATTATTTCATGATCACTACGTACGGGAAAGACGGAAAGGCCATCCGTTCGTACATGATCGCGCAGGATATTTCCGGCGCCGATGCGCCTGTGTTTTTTCATTCGCAGCAGCGAACCAATGTATACACCGACGGAACGTTCCGCTCGTGCAGCACCGACACGATGGGCGATGAGGGGGAAGACAAACCCGTTTACGGCGTGGTGAAAACCGTGAGCACAGGCCGGATCGATCCGGCAGGCATGATTTTTTCAAGGGAAATTTCCCGCGACAGCACCGGCACATTCGATTTCAACTGAGCGCCGTTCCTATTTGTATTTTTGCGCCGTGAAAAGAATTGCGGTCTTCGCTTCAGGAACGGGCACCAATGCCCGGAACCTCATTGAGTATTTCGAACCTCATCACAACGCACAGGTAACGCTGCTCGTATGCAACAACCCGCAGGCGGGCGTTATTTCCATCGCGAAGGAGCACGGAGTGGAAGTGCTGCTTACCGACCGCGAACAATTTTTTTCGGAACATTCCATTGTTCCGCAGCTGAAAGAGCGCGGCATCGATCTTATTGTCCTTGCCGGGTTTCTCTGGCTGATACCGCCCGCGGTCATTTCTGCATTCCCCGGAAAGATCGTCAACATTCACCCGGCGCTTCTCCCGAAATTCGGCGGCAAAGGGATGTACGGCAAAAAAGTGCATGAAGCCGTGCTCGCTTCAGGAGAAAAAGTAACCGGGGTTACTATTCATTTCGTGAATGAAAAATTCGACGACGGAAAGCACATCGCGCAGTTTACGTGTCCCGTGCTTCCCGGCGACACACCGGAGACGTTGTCTGCGCGGGTGCAGCAGCTGGAGCATGCCCATTTCGCAGAAACCATAGACCGGAATGTGATCCGCCTTTTGTAGCTATTGTTTGTGAAGCCCTTTTTCTCTTCGCTGTTCTGCTTGTTTCGTGATGCAGCGCTTTATGTTCCTGCCACCCGGGCATTCTGTCGTTCGGCGGCGGAAAGCAACTGGCGGGTATTCTCTCCCGCATGACCTGCGCATTAAGCACCGGCGCCCCGTATCGTTTTCACCGCGATGCGGAAGCGGCACAAGGCTGTCAGCACATCGATGTAAACGGACCGTAACTTCTTTTTCTTCCGTTCACGCAACTATCACACAGCGCTAACAGAAAGTTTCGGGGCCCGGAATACCTTTGGCGAAATTCAATACAGGTGAATGCCCTTGAAGCATCCGCTTTCCCGGATCAGCCGAAACCACCTGCCGGATAAATTCCTCATACATTTTCCCGACCCAGCCATGAAAGGCACGCGTATATTTTTCTTTGCGCTTCTCGCGCTGACTATTTTCTGTGTCAAAGCGAACGCCCAGGCATTCCTAATCGATGAAGAGTTTAACGCGGCTCCTGCAGCTCCTGCCGGATGGACATTCACATCCATCTCTTCCACCTATACATCTTCGGCGAATTATGGCCGGTCATCCCCATCCGTCAAATTCGACGGAAGCGGTGAAATTGCGCTGAGCCCCGCATGGTCGGGAAGCGCGGATGAAGTGACATTCTTCACGCGCGGGAACGGATCTACACCCACGACCGACAATTTTCTCATCGAAGGCTGGAACGGTTCTTCATGGACGACGGTGGGCCGCGCTTATCCACAGACGACAGCGAAAGTTTTTGTATTCCCGCTGGCATCGAACGTCACCCGTCTTCGTTTCACGTATACAAAAGTGGTGGCGAACTGCGCTTTCGACGATGTCAAAGTGCGTGCAGCAGGATTTTGCTCGGGCCAGCTTTCTATCACGGGCATCATGGCCGATGCATGCGGATCGGATGAAGGTTACGACGAATTTGTTTCCTGCGCCAACGGAGGACCTGCGATGAACCTTTCCGATCTCGAGATCACATTTTCCGATGTAGGCTCGAACGGAGGATGCACGTATTGCGGAACGACCGGAAATCCCTGCGATAATTTTTTCGTGAACAATGCTGCGACGAACACATACATAGCCAGCCTGAATACCATGGCCGGTTGTGGAACTCTTTTCATGGCGCCGCCGGGAAATGTGATCCCTGCCGGTGGAAACTTCATTGTGTTTGCGGGAGCGCCGCCGACCTATACGTACAACTTCAGTAACCTGTGCAGCACCGGATTGACGTACTACGCCGTTTTTGCAAACAACACGAGCGATAACAACGGACGATTCGGGAACAACGGGGCCTGCACGGGCCAGGCGTGCCCGCGCGATGCCATGTTGCGCAACAACGCCACCGGCTGCGTCGATACGAATTATTACAATCGCGGAGCGATCCCGAACAACAACGGGGAAATGGCGTATTTCGGTTCGGCCGGGCACAGCGCAACGTATATCAATACCGGCTGCACCACGTTCACGGTGCTTCCCATCGAGCTGTCCGTATTTTCCGGCGAGGTGCAGGGAGGAAGCGTTGTGCTCAGCTGGACAACAGAATCGGAGAACAACAATTCGTTCTTCACGGTGGAACGTGCAGGCGCCGACGGAAATTTCACAGCGATCGGGACGGTGAACGGAAGCGGAACCACGAGCCAGCCGGTTGAATATGAGTTCACCGATGTGACGCCGCTTCCCGGGCAGAATTATTACCGCCTGCGGTGGACCGATTTCAACGGCGCGTCAATCGTAAGTGCGATCATTTCCGTCACGGCAGAAACAGACCGCGTATATGCAAACGCGTGGTATGACGGAACAGGGATCCACTATCGTTCTGCGAACTGGAGCAGTGAAATGCATATTTCCATTTTCGATTCTTCCGGGCGCCTCGTATACGAAACCGTTTCGGGAAACGGCGACAATGTTATTCCGCTTGCCGTTCCTTCACACGATATGTTCCTGGTCGTGTTCGGTGATGAAGAAAACCGGATCACGCAGAAAGTGGCGTGGTGAGATCATCTTCCGGCATTTACTGGCCGTCAACGTACGAGGTGTTTTGCCAGAACATGCCGCTTTTGTAGACCTGGCTGCTGTAGGCTACGGTTTCGATTTTTCCACTGTCGGGATCGAAGACTTCGATGAGATCGCCTTTGTCGGAAATGCCCGTGATTACGACCCAATGACCCTGCTGGTAACCGAGCTTGCGTTTACCTTTCGGATCGGTGCTTCCGACAATGGCAAGCAGGGGTTTCTTGTCGTTGATCGCGTCCGTGATCTCACCGACCGTTGGAACCGGGGCGCTGTCAGCGGAATTCGTATAGCCGAGATCCCCGAGGGCGGCTGATGCCGATTGCTGGATGCTGATATCCGCGTTGCCCGGTTTACCCGTGATCTTCGACCACGCTGCGGCGAGTTCCTTGTCGGAAGAATACATTTCGTTTTTTCCGCCTTTTCCGAGCGACTTGTAATAGTTGCTTATTTCGCGCGAAGCGCAGGCCCAGCAGGAATTGGGATCTTCCTGTTTTGCGGCGGGGAACCCGGATAATGAAGGCATCGTTTTGCGGTTTAATGAGAAAAAAACCTGTTGCGGAAAAGATCAGTGCGGGATCTGTGCGCGCAGCACTTTATCGTACCCGTCGATCATTTTTTTGAGTCCTTCGGGCGTTTCGGAAGGGCGGATCGTTATTTCAAGCTGTCCCGGCGAGGGCGTTTTGTCATCCGTTTTTGATCCGCCGAACAGGCTCCATTTCTTTTTGGGCGCCTCATTGGAAAAAATGATCTGCAGGTCATTATTTATTACCTGCAATCCGAACTGTGCGGTTATTTTGACTTTGTCGATCTTGGTGAACTCGATGGGAATGAGCGTGACGAGCGGAACGTCCACGTCGATCATGGTAATGGAGCCGTCAACCTCCATTTTGGGATATTGAATGCAGACGGATTTCGGCCGCAGCGTGGAATGACCTTCGTGTCCGTCCGTTTTGTCCTCTCCTGTTTTTTCGAAATACGTATCAAGAATCTCCTCGTGCTTGTTCATCAGGTCGTCATTCGCAGCGACGATCGCACTGTTGATACCTTCGATAAAAGCTTTGAAACTTATCATAACAATAGCAGTTAAAACCCGGTCGTGTCTCCTTTGGCTTTCAGCACTTCGCTCTTCATCTTGTCGAATTTATCCAGCGACTCGCGTACAATTTCCTTGCTCTCTGATGCGAGGCCCAGAAATGCTTTGCATTTGGGACAGGAGAACTGCGCGCCCTGGATAAGCATCCGGGGGTCGAACGGGATGGGTGTTTTACAGTCGGGGCAGGGAATGCTGAGTTGATCGCTCATGTTGTTTTTTTGTCGGATGAATAGACGCTGTTCCGGCCGGCAGATTACCGGGGAATGTTATTTTTTGTCGGTTTGTGCAGTATCGGCGCCAGGATTGAGTTCTACGGGATGAATGTTCTTGGAATAAACCTCGAGCACCGAAGCGAGCCCTTTAGGCAACGGCAGCGGTCCCGATTTGATGTTCACCTTCAATGTCGATGCGCCCGTTTTGTCGTAATAGTCTTTATCCGTACCCTGTCCGTCACCGGGAGAGCTGCTGATCTTTCCCATCATGCGAACGGATTTATGATCCGGTTTCAGGTTCCCGGGGGAATTTCGCGAAGAGGGCACGTTGATATGTGAAGTCACTTCGAGGTCAAAATTAACTTCCATGCTTTGCACGGCAAGGGAGTTGATGGGAATGACCGTAAGCAGGGGAATTTCAAACGTCGTTGTCAGCTGCTGGATGAACGGAGGTTTGTCTTTTTCGTCGGAAGGAGTAAGCACGCCTTTGGTCATGGACATGCGGATCATCACCGGCTCGTACACTTCACCGGTTTTCGAAAAGCAGAAAGACATCAGGAACTTGATCTGCTCCCGGGCCATCATCGCATTTGCATGTGCGGCCGCCACGAGTGGAGCCCCGATGATCGCCGCGATGTCGGATCCCGAATAGTCGGAAGGGTCCAGCGTTTTCGTTTGAAAATTTGCCATAGGCAATGAATGTTACAGGATAGATGCCCTCGGAAAAACCTGCTCCAGAAACAGGCACAAAATAAAAGCAACCGGCGGGTTTATGCGCCGGCTGCCTTACCGGCCTGGTCAGGATTTGGGCGGCGTCACAACGGGCATCGTGACGGGCTGAATAGCCATTGTATAGGCTTCGATGATGGTGTTCACGCCTTTCGGCAGTGGAAGCTGGCCGGCATGAACGAGTACCGTGTATTTCGCCGAGTTGCTTTTTTCGTAGTGTGTGCTGTGATTCGAAGAATCTTTCTGGTCGTAGCTGGCGCTGCCTTTCACCGTGGCAGAAACCGGGCCCCAGCCCACTTTCACCTCGAAGCTGGTTTCGGCCTGGATGTTTTTTTCCGTCGCTTCGGATTGTTCTTCGGCGAAGCTGGATTTAACTTCCATTTCGAACGTGACATTGACATTATCCACGCCAAGCGAGTTCAGCGGAATAATGGTCAGCAGCGGGAGGTCGAATGTCGTCGTCACGCTCTGGATATCCGTCTTTGTGGGCGGGTTGGCGTTGGGGTCTCCAGGTGTGATCACGCCGCGCGTAAGCGACATCTTGATCATGATCGGCGTGTAGTTGTACCCGGTTTTGTCGTCACCCTGGCGTGAAAAGCAGGTGTCGAGCATGAACTTTGTCTGTGTGATCGCCATTGCGGCGTTTGCGTTCGCCGCGGCATTCAAAGGAGCGCCGATCAGCGCATCCATCGGCAGCCCGGTGAATTGCTGGGCCATCGATACTAAAGCAGTTTCTGCCATAAATCTTTTTTTAAGTTGGGTTTGATTAGTGTTTTTTTATTTAATACTTTAAATAATGCGATTATTATATTACTAAAGTAAACCAATAATCGATTACCGGAAACATATTTTCAAAAATGCGATGCAGGCGGATAATTTTACGGACGGATAACACAACCTGTGATCAGGGATCATTGAATCAGGTCATTACACCCCGGTTATTGATGTAATGATAATGATAAATAACAGGAAGATTTGCAGGGACCGGAATATTTTACGATTTCATGACAGGCAGTGATGAATTTTTGTATTTTTTAAAAAATTCCGGATGCAAATTATGAACAAAAAACCTTTGCAGCTGCAAATAACGGGCGCATGCCGGCAATGAATTACACGGCCGGCATAAAACCATACAAAGCGGTTATGCAAACCTACTCGCCGAACATACGGCCCTACAGGCCGTACAGGAATTTCTATGAGAACAATCTTCAGGTGAAAACCGTCAATGGTCCCTCCGGGAAAAAGCAGTCCGTTATTTCGGACAGGAACCGGTCCGTAGCGGATTATCTTGCTTCCGGGCAATTCATAAACGGCATTTACCGGCTGGCAATGGACAAGGAAACCAGCGGCGCCCCGGGGAAAAACCGGAAGCGATTTCTGCAGACGGCGGCGAAAAAGATACTGGAACCATTACGCAGTCTTTTTATGCGGGTGAAAGCAGGGTTCGGACTCTTGCCGGGAAAAGAGGTTCCCGGCAGCAGGTAATTTTTTCCTGCAGAAGGACCTTTCGCAGTTAAAAACATTCCGGGAACCGGCAGAGCTGAAACGGGTGCACAGGCTTCAGGCAGCGATGGCAATGCATGTAAAGGAATTCCGGCGATTCATACAACTAATTCCCGCGCAATGAAATTCAACACACAAAAAAACCGGCTGAGGGCCGCCGCGCTCGTAATGGGTATTTCCTCCGTGATGAATTTGACCAAAAATGCAGTTGAGGATTGAGGACCGTATATACCTGAGGCGCGAAACTCAAACAGTATTTATAGAAAGAAACATAGTATCACCCGGCGACAGTAAGCACTTTATTTTCCGGGATACATTTCTCAACTCCTTCAAGATCGTTTCTCTTTCGTGTGCATCCGCTCTTACACTGCACTTACCGGCACTCCTTTTCGCCCGGAAACCCAAACGCCACGCAATCGGGCGACTACGTTACGTTTATCCTGTGGGCCCAGAGGGAGAACGCGCGTTAAGCGAATGTCCGGTGGACATTCGTAGCGAGAGATGCGCGGCAAAGCCGCCACAAGTCGCCTTCCTGATCGGCAAACCACCCAAATGAAAATGCGCCAGCTTCTTGGAAACTGACGCATTGTGGGCCCAGAGGGACTTGAACCCGCGACCAACGGATTATGAGTCCGCTGCTCTAACCAACTGAGCTATGGGCCCGTTGCGCATAGCGCAACAAACGAGGTGCAAAAATAGAAATTAGACCGGAACCGGGTTTGCCCACGTTTGCCCGCCGGCACGGCAATTGGTTTTGGCGGTGTGCTCTGCAGGCGGCTGGTTGCGGGATGTTGGACTTCGTCAGATTCGCACACCGATCACCAGCACGTCGTCTACCTGTTCATGATGGCTTTTCCAGTCTTCGAACGTTTTTTCCAGCCGGCTGCGCTGTTCGCCCGCCGGAAGCGCAGAAATTTCCGCGAGATTTTTTCGCAGGTTGACCTCTTTGAATTTTTTCCCCGCCGGTCCGCCGAACTGGTCTGCACAGCCGTCCGTAAAAAGGTAGATCATTTCACCGGGAACGGTTTCCAGCGTTCGTGTTTTGAAGTGATCGGTTCGCTCTCCTTTGCCTACCGGCATTTTATCAGTTTCCGTCACCAGCGTATTTCCATTGACGATTACAACCGGGGCATTGTGCGCTGCGGCGTACGTGATCGTGTTTTTTTCATGGTCGATCTTCAGCAGGATCGCGTCCATTCCATCCTTGCCGCCATCCTGTGAAATATTTTCAATAAGGCGGCTCCGTACATAATCGAAAACGGCGCCGGGCTCTGTCATTTTCTTTTCAATGATGGCTTCGTTGAGGTAGGAAATATTCAGCAGGCTCATGAATGCGCCGGGAACACCGTGCCCCGTGCTGTCGCAGACGGCGAGCCAGAAAACGGGTCCCTGCTGCGTGGCCCAGTAAAAATCGCCGCTGACAACGTCTTTCGGGCGGAAGAAAATAAAATGCTCCGGCAGGTTTTTCTTCAGCAGCTCGTCGTGCGAGAGAAGCGCATACTGTATGCGCTGCGCGTAGTTGATGCTGTCGCGGATGTCTTTGTGCGCGGCGGTTACTTTTTCTTTTTCCTGCTGCAGCTCGTACGTGCGTTCCGTCACTTTCGATTCGAGCACCTCTTTCTCTTTTCTCAGTTTCCGTTCGCGCCAGCGGATGTAACCGACGACAGACAGCAGCATGAAAATTCCGCAGAGCGTATAGAACCATTTTGTTTTCCAGAAGGGCGGTGTTATGATGATGTGAATGCGCGCTTCGCGGCCGTCCCAGTTGCCGTCGTTGTTCGACGCTTTAACGCGGAAGGTGTATTCGCCGGGATCGAGATTCGTATAGGTGGCGAATCTCCGCGTGCCGGCATCCACCCAGTCGTCATCGAAACCTTCCATCATGTATTTATACTGGTTACGCTCAGGGTTGGTGAATTCAAGTCCGCTGAACTCGAACGAGAAAAAATAATCGCGCCAGGAAAGACGGATCTCTTTCGTGAACGTGATGTCGCTGTCGAGCGGGATTTTTTTGTTAAGCACGGTCAGCGATGTGATGATCGCCGCGGCGGGAGAGGTGTTCGGTGTGATCTGGTCGGGGAAAAATGCCGAGATGCCGTTCACGCCGCCAAACCAGATCCTTCCGTCGTGCGAACGGAAGGCGCCGCCCTGGTTGAATTCGTTCGCCTGCAGCCCGTCTTCCGTCGTAAAAATGCGTACGTCATGCTTCACAGGATCAAAGCGGCAGATCCCGCGGTTCGTGCTTAGCCATAATTCGCCGTTATCCCCGGGAATAATTCCGTTGATGAAATCATTCGGCAAGCCATCTTTATCGGTAAACAGCGTCTGCGTTTTTCCGTTGATGAACATCAGTCCCGATCCGCCCATGCCGATCCACAGGCTGCCAAGCTTGTCCCTGCAGAGACTCGTAACGGAAACATCGGAAGGAGATTTCCAGATGAGCGTATACTTCCGCGTTTTTACATCGAGCTCGAAAACTTCTCCGCCTGTGAGACCGACGATCATTTTTCCAGGTCCGCCGGAGATGCTGCAGACCGGTCCGTCGTTGGGCCTGATCGAATCTCCTTTTGCAAAAGGAAAATTTTCAAACGCTTTTCTGACCGGGTCGAAACGCTGGAAAGGACTGCTGCCGCAGCAAACCCAGACGTTTCCCTCTTCATCTGTCGTAAGCGAGTTAACCGTATTGCCGGTGAGCGAAGCATCGTTGTTTTCTTCGGGCATGTAAAGGTCATAGGTTTTCGTAACGGGATCATAGCAGTGCAATCCTGCCCCGGCTGTTCCCATCCAGATGTTGCCGTTTCCGTCGCGGCAAAGCGCCTGTATGTTCGAGCGCGGCGTAGGAGCGTTTTTGTAAAGCACTTTGTGATCCGGATCGTCGAGCGGAGGCTGCCGGAACTGTTTCGTCACCGGGTCGTAATGAACCGGTCCTGCCGCTGTTCCCATCCATATTCCGCCGGCGCCGTCCGTGCAGAAGGTCCACGTCACATTCGCGGGAAGACTGTTGCTGTCGTTCGGGTTTACGCGGAACAGCGCGAAACGTTCCATGCGCGGATCGTACACGTTCACGCCGCCCTGCCAGGCGCCTGTCCAGATGAGCCCGCTCCGGTCTTCGGTGATCGACCAGATGCTGTTGTCGTTGATGGAGCGAGGATCGTCTGCATCGTGGATGAAATTCCTGTAATGGCCGGTGGCGGGATCGAAATCATAAACGCCTTTTTCCGCTGTCGTGAACCAGATGTGCCCGTTCCTTGTTTCATAAACCGACCACACAAGACCCGAGCGCATCTGCGGAAGTTCCGGCGTGTTGCGGTCTTCGGAAAACATTTCGTGCTTCGACGGATCCCACATGTCGAGCCCGCGGCCCCACGTGCCGATCCAGATCCTTCCTTTGCTGTCGGCGCAGATGGCGCCACGGCTGTTGGGATGCGAAAGCTGTCCCGGTCCGCCCCCGCTGGAAAAGGTTGTCCATTTTCCGGAAGAAGGGTCGTATTCGCTCATGCCGTTCGACCAGGTGACGAGCCACATGTGCCCGTTATGATCGCAGCACATGCCGCGTACGTCGTTCCCGCAGAGGGAATTCGGGTTACTGTCGTCGTGGCGGAAATACGAGAATGTTTTTTTCTGCTGGTTGTAGACACTGACGCCTTCATGAAGCGAAGACACCCAGATGTTGCCTGAGCTGTCCTGCGCAAGACTGAGAATATTTCCCGAGATCAATCCGTTCTTCGCTTTGAAAAAATGCGAGAACCTTTTTTTCACCGGGTCGAAAACGTTCAGGCCGTCCCGCGTCCCGATCCAGATCAGTCCGTCGCGTGCGACAAGGAGGCAGCGCACGCTGTTGTTCGAAAGTGAATTGGAATCGGCAGCATCCGGATGAAAAACCTCGAAGCGATAACCGTCGAAACGGCTGAGGCCGTCCTGTGTGGCCATCCACATAAATCCCTGGCGGTCCTGCACAATGGAGTAAACGGAATTCTGCGAAAGACCATCTTCCGTGGTGTAGTGGCGGAATTGTCCTGTTTCCTGCGCGGCAAGCGAAGAAAGTGCAAGCGAAAGAAAAAAGGAGAGCAGGTGTTTCATTCCACGGGAAGCGAAAGGTAGAGCATATCTCAAAAACCGCAAACAGGCGCATTCATTGAGCTGATGCAGGCACAGATAAATCTTTTCCCGGCGATATTTTCTCCCGTTTAAAATAAATTAACCAATCATTCCGACCACTAACCAGTACCTTTGTTTTCACAATGCACAGAGCACCTGGTTTTATCGGCATCCTCATTTTCGTTGTCTTTCTTCTGCTCATCGATTTCTACGTTTTTTCAGGCGTAAAAGCGATCACCAGCGGATATTCATCACGAACGAAAAAAATCGTCCAGTGGACTTTCTGGAGCATCAATGCAGGTCTTTACCTGTGGATGTTCGCGCTGGTGCTGTTCACTTCTTTCAGCAAAGGATTTCCGCGTTCGTTCATGATGTTCGTCGGGGCCTGGGTGCTGTTCTTTATTCCCAAGCTGGTGTTTTCGCTTTTCCTGCTGGGAGAAGATGTTTACCGGCTCCTGCGGGGATTTTATTCGCTCGGGCATAATGTGCTGACAAAAAACGACCCGATGGAGTTCGGAAGCAGCCGCAGGAAATTCATCAGCACCGTGGCGGCGGCGACTGCGGCCATCCCGTTTGCCGGGATCATTCACGGACTTACCGCCGGAAAATTCCGTTTCCGCGTGCGCCGCGAAGAAGTTTTCTTTCCCGATCTGCCGGATGCGTTCGACGGGTTCACCATCACGCAGCTTTCGGATATTCACATCGGCAGCTTCGACCCCGATTCCGACCGTGACGAAGTGCGCCGCGGGATCGCAATGGCCAATGCGGAAAAATCCGATCTCTTCGTTTTTACCGGCGATCTTGTCAACAACATGGCCTCTGAAATGGACCCGTGGATGAACGAGGTGAAACAGCTGCGCGCACCGTACGGACAATATTCCATCCTCGGCAACCACGATTACGGAATGTACCTCACCTGGCCCGAGCAGGAACGCCTGAAAAGTTTCAACCGTCTTTGCGAAATTCACGGCGAGCTCGGCTTCAGGCTGCTGCGCAACGAACACACGGTGATCGAAAAGGACGGCCAGCAGCTTTACCTGCTCGGCGTCGAAGACTGGGGAAGGGGATTTCTTCATGAGGGCGACCTCGACAAAGCGCTCGAAGGTGTTCCTGAAAATGCGTTCAAAATATTATTGTCGCACGATCCTTCCCATTTCGACGAGATCGTTTCGCAGCACCCGACTCATGTGCACATGACGCTGTCCGGCCACACGCACGGTGCGCAATTCGGTGTGGAAATTCCCGGCGTCAAATGGAGCCCGGTACAGTTTGCCTACCCGCACTGGGCCGGATTGTATAATGAAGCGAAACGTTACATCTACGTCAACCGCGGTTTCGGATTTCTTGCTTTTCCCGGTCGCGTGGGAATATGGCCGGAGGTGACGGTGCTTACATTGCGCAAAGGGAATTCTGCTCCCGTCAGCACCTGATCCCGTTCAGGCTTTAACGCCGATCACCAGCAGATCATCTACCTGGTCGTTCTCTCCCTTCCATTCGCGGAAGGCTTTTTCAAGAGCGGCTTTTTGTTCCGCCGCCGCAAGACCCGCTATGGAAACGAACAGCTCACGCAGGCGGCGGTACCCGAATTTTTTTTCTTTCGTTCCGCCGAACTGGTCTGCAAAACCATCGGTGAAAAGGAAAAGCTGGTCGCCGGGCTGGAGCGTGACCTGCCGCGTGGTGAAATTCATCATTGCGCCGTGATGCAGTCCGACAGGGAATTTATCCGCCCCGAATTCTGTAATGTTTCCTTTGCGCAGCAGCCACAGCGGGTTGTTCGCACAGGCAAAACGGAGCAGCCGCGAAGCCGGTTCGTACCGGCACAGCACGATGTCCATCCCGTCGCGTAAACCGCTTTCGGTGGCATCGCGTTCTTCCTTTCCCTGCAGCGCGGTGATGACTTTCAGGCGGAGCAGGTTCAGCGCTTCCGCAGGATCGGTGACGCCGCGCTCATTGACGATCTCGGAAAGGAACGCCGCGCCCATCACGCTCATGAGCGCGCCCGGAACACCGTGTCCCGTGCAGTCGGCTGCGGCAAAAAGAACCGCGTCCTCGCTGATGAGCGACCAGTAAAAATCGCCGCTCACGATGTCGCGTGGAAAATATGCCACGAAAGCTTCGCTGAATCCATGGCGTAACGCGCTTTCCTGCGGCAGCAACGCTTCCTGGATGCGCTGCGCATATCGTATGCCGGCCGTGATGTCGCGGTTCTTTTCCTCGATTACTTCTTTCTGGATCGTGATCTTTTCGTTCGCCTCGGCAAGGTCGATGTTCTTCAGCCGGTAGATCTCTTTTTCTTTTTCTGATTTTTCAATGGCGAAACGCAGCTGGAGCGCATCCGTTTTCAGGCGCATCTCTTCCGTGAAAATTTCTTTTTCCAGCGAATGGTATTTTTCAAAGCACGTCAGCGCATTCTCAAAATCGCCGAGACCTTTATACGCGGCCGCCATTTCATACCACAGCTGGTATTCGAGCGAACGTGCATCAACCAGCGCCGCGAGCTCAAGACCTTCGCGGCAATAATCGAGCGATTTCCGGTATTGCTTCATCGAGCTGCTGACGGAAGCGAGGTTCTGCAGCGAACGTGCCACGTCGTACCGGTTGCCCGTTTGTTTTTTGATGGCAAGGCAGCGCGAGAGGTATTCATCAGCGCGATCGTATTCGCCGAGGTTCATGTGCGTAATGCCCATGTTCCCGAGCACGCTCGATTGCAGGTCTTCGTCGCCGAGCTTTTCAAAAATAGAAAGACTCGTTTTCCACTGTTCGAGCGCGCGCGTCCAGTCTTTGGTCATGCCGTACGCATTGCCGAGATTCACCATCGTCACGCCAAGCACACGCTGGTCGGTTAGCTCTGCCGCCAGCGTCAGGCCGCGCGAAGCGCATTCCTCCGCTTTTGCTGCATTCCCCAGACGCTGGTAAAGAACGCTCATCGAATTCAGCGTGTTGGTTTCCGCCGTTTTGTTTCCCGTTTCTTCCGACAGCCGTAGACTTTCGTAGAGGTATTCCAGCCCTTTGGTAAAATCGCCGAGGTTGGCATAAACTTTCGCAACCAGGTTGTTTGTTGCGATGATCTCCGTCGATAAGCCGGGCACGGACTTGTAATGTTCGAGCGCTTTGCTGCAATAGGAAAGTGTTTTCGGGTAATCGGCCTGTTGCTCGTAGAAATAGCCGAGATGCCGTTCTGCACGTGCAAGACCTTCCGTGTACCCGATCTCTTCCGCAGCTGTGCAGGCTTCCGTCGCATAATCGCAGAAACGCTGCGGCTCTGAAAACCGGTATTCCACGGCCACTTTATTGAGCAGGTCAACGCGCTCCCGGCCGCTCACTCCGCCGGCAAGCATTTTTTCGATTCCTGCTCGCTCTTCGCTGGTCATGCGTTATGGAAAATTCAGGAAACCCGTACGCCGATGATAAGCATGTCGTCTGTCTGCTCGAACGTTCCTCCCGATGGCGTGGGGAAGCTCATCCAGTCCTCCACCGTTTTAACGATGGTTTTTTTCTGCTGGTCCATATTCTGCGAATGAATGTTCACCAGCAGTTGCTGCAGTTGTTTGTATTTGAATTTTTTTCCCTTCGGTCCGCCGAACTGGTCGGCGATGCCGTCCGTGAAAATGTAGATGCAATCACCTTTTTCGAGCTGGAAACTTTTATCGGTGAACGGGGCGACATCTTTCATGTACGCGCCGATCGGCTGTTTGTCCCCGGACAGCTCAATGAGTTGCCCGCCGCGAATGATATAAACGGGATTGTTCGCCCCGGCGAAATTGAGGATCCGTTTTTCCGGGTCGATGGCGCAGAAGGCCATATCCATTCCGTCCTTCACGGAAAAATCATCGTTCGCTTTCTGCTTGAGCGTTTTGATCACCCCGCGATTGAGAAAATCCAGCGCCTGGGCCGGGCTGTTCACGTCGGGGTCGGTGATCGTCTGCTCGAGTATGGTGTGGCCCACGATGCTCATGAATGCCCCGGGAACGCCGTGGCCGGTGCAATCGATCGCGGCGATGAGGGAATATTTTTTCTGGTCGGGCCGCGAAGGATCTGTGGTGGTTACGCTCGTCGCCCAGTAAAAATCCCCGCTGACGATATCTTTCGGACGGTAAAAAACAAAATGATCCGGGGCCACTTCTTTCATCTGTTCTTCCGTGGGCAGGATGGCTTCCTGGATGCGTTTCGCATAATTGATGCTGTCCGTGATATCCTTGTTCTTCTGCTCGATGATGTTTTTCTGCAGCTGGATCTCGCCTTCGAGCTTAAGGCGTTCGCGGATGTCCCGTGCGTAGATCACGATAGCGGGACGGCCGGCGAAAGGAGCGACCTTCGCGCTGCATTCCACCGGGAGAATTTCTCCTGATTTTGTAACGAACGGGATGTCTTTGTAGATAAGTCCGCCTTTTTCCCACACATCCGCCACGATCATCGAGGATCTTTCCAGGTCTTCTTTCGGGTGCAGATCGAAAAGCGATTTTTTCGAAAGCTCTTCCTGTGAATAACCCAGCAGCTGTGCGGCGCCGGGGTTCGACTGGTGAATGCGTCCGTCCACGATGTCGATCACGATCATGGCGTCGTTCGCCTGGTCGATGATGCTCTGGTAATTGTTGATCTGCTTGTTCAGCCCGTCGAACGCCGATCTCATCCTGTTCCGCGAAAGAAGCGCATACACTGAAAACCCGGCACAGGCCAGCGCGATAATGCCCGAAATAATAACCGCGGTTATCATGTGTCCATTTTTTCAAGCACGGTGAATATCTGCAGCGGGTTCAGGAACTCGCCCGCACGGTCGGCGCGGCAAATGTGCCGGATGACGCCTTTCCGGTCGATGAGAATGGACGCGGGAAGCGGTGATCCGACTTCGAATTTCTGACCCATGATCGGTTCGAGGAACTGGATCCCGTAAAGCGAAAGGACTTCCTGCCGGTCATCCGAAAGCACGTGGAAGCTGAGGCTCATTTTCTCCACCATGGCTTTGTTCACGCCCTGCGGATCGGGACCGATGGCAAGGACCATCACGTTTTTTCTTTTGAAGTGATCGCTTTCACGCTGGTAGGTGCGCAGCATGATGTGGCAGGTGGGGCACCAGTCGCCGCGCACGAAAAGCAGCAGGACCGGCTGTGTTTTCAGGATCTCCGCGAGCGAAATGCTCTTCCCGTTCTCGTCGTTCAGCGCGAAGTCAGGTGCTTTCGATCCGATGCCAACTTTCAGCTCGTTCGCTGCGCCGCGCCGGAATGCTTTTGTCTCGATGCGCGCCGAGGAATAATATACGATACCGAACAGCACGATCGGTGCAGGGAAGGCCCAGCCATACCATCCCGGGTGTTTCACGACGTTCACGAAAACGAAAAGCGCAATACCCGTCAGTAATGTTACCGGCTCTATCCACGTCTGCTTCACATAGCCGATGTTCCGGATAAACAATGTGCGGGAAGAGTACGTGAGCATCAGCACGACAAGCGTCACGGTGAAAAGCGGGAATGAGGCACCCGCCTGGTCGAGTGAAAATCCCAGCGAAATGAGTCCGCAAATGTTGGCCGCGATATCCACGGCGGCGGTCCTTGTTTTGATAAGCAAAAGCCCGGTGATCCATCCCAGGAAAGCCGGAACCGGGAACATCCACGGCTGGAGATCCGGTTTCAGCACACAGAGCACAACGGATGTTGCGGAGAAAAGGAAGGAAAAAATGGCCAGGAAAAAGTACATAAACGAATATTACGCCAATTTTTCGACAATGGGGAAAATGAGCGAAGGATTAAGAAATTCACCCACTTTATCCGGTCTCGACACGTAACGTACGATCCCGGTTTTGTCTACAAGGAACGATGCGGGAAGCGGAATTCCTTCGTCATATTTTTCGGCAAATGCATTGTCGTATTCCTGCAGCTGCACGCCGTATTTCATCGCCACTTTCTGGCCTTCATCCGCCAGCACTTTGAAGTCAAGACCCAGGCGCTCCACCATCTCTTTGTTCACGCCGACAGGGTCGGGCCCGATAGAAAGAACAAAAATATTTTTCTGCCGGAACTGTTCGCTGTTTTTCTGGTAAGTGCGCAGCATCATGTGACATCCCGGGCACCAGTCGCCGCGTACGAAAATGAGCAGGAGGTTCCGGTCGCCGTAAAAATCGGAAAGACTCACCGTTGTGCCGTCGTTCGCCTCGAGGGAGAAGGGAGGTGCCGGTGAACCGATCGCAATTTTGTATCCTTTCATCGTTTTCGCCAGCAGCTGCCGCTTGTCCTTGATGATCCCCCACGTGATGATCCCGGCAAAAATTATGGCAGGTCCCGGGAGCAACCACCCCGCCCAGTCGCTGTGCGCCGACATGTTGCCGGCCACGTGGCAGCCGATCGCCAGGAAAAGCATCAGCGGCTCGAACCAGGTTTTTCCCGTGTATGCGAAAAACCGGAAGAACATGATCCTTCCGAACGTCGACAGCGTCGCGAAGAACATCGTCAGCAGCAGGAACGGAAATACATGGAACGGGTATTCGAGCGCGGTTCCCGTCATCAGCCCGGCAAACAGCTGGGTGAAAAACTGCAGCGGCCCGGTGAACTTTGAAAATTCCTTCATCGCCACGAAATACCCGAGCGCCGCGAGGATCGCCCCGGCGAGCGGCAGGTGGAGGAAAAAAACGAAGGGAACGGAGGCGACAGCCAGGACTAATCCGGAAATCGTATAAACGGGCTTGCCTTTCATCGTGTGAAGTAAATATACGTTTTTAGGTTACAACCGGATTTCAGTTCTTTGCGCAGATGCTGCGCAACATCATTTTCGATCTCGGCGGCGTGATCATCAATCTTGATCCGGCCGCAACTGAACAGGCCTTCGTGCGCCTCGGCATGACTGATTTTTCTTCGCAGTATTCCACGGCAAAGCAATCGGGATTATTCGATGATTTCGACAAAGGGAAAATTTCACCGGAAGCATTCCGCACGGAGCTGAAAAAATATTTTCCCGCGCCGGTCACCGGCCGCGCGATCGATGAGGCATGGAACGCGATGCTGCTGGATGTTCCGCCGGAGAGGCTTGAGTTGCTTGCGCATCTCGGGAAACGCTACCGGCTCTTTCTCCTCAGCAACACGAACGAAATTCACGTCGCGGCTTTCTCCGCCTATCTTCAGCGTGAATACGGATTCAGTGATTTTTCAGGCTTTTTCGAAAAATGGTATTACTCCTGCCGCATGGGCATGCGCAAACCGGACAGGGAAATTTTTCTTCGCGTGCTGGATGAAAACAAGCTCGATCCGGCCGAAACACTTTTCATCGATGATTCGATGCAGCACGTGAAGGGCGCCGCGGAAACGGGCATCTCCTCCTTGTGGCTTGCTCCCGGAAAAACAATTCTTGATCTCGTGCGCGAAAAAGTGTTCTGAAAAGCAACACCTGTCGCCGGAATTTTTTCAGGGAGATTTTTTCCCTGCTGCGTTTCTATTTGATCTAATTTTGATGTGTAACAAAAAATATAGCCATGAAAACAATTTACTTATCGTTTATCGCCATGCTGGGAGCATGTACCATGCTTTCCGCGCAGACGGGCCGCCAGCCCATACCGGCGGGAGGTTTTTTGCAGACTATCAGAGCTTCTCAAAGCGAAACGCACAACGACGCGCGCACACCTTCGGCACCTACGGTTCAGTACGGGAACGACATTATTATCCAGAACGCGCCGGCGATCGATCAGCGCAGGGTCCGCATCAGCGTTGCATTCAACGGCTGGGTGTATGCGGCTTATTCCACGTATGACTCGGCCGGAGTTGCCGGCGGAATTACCATCCGCAGTTCACGCGACAACGGGATGACCTGGACGACCGTCGACAGCTATAGTCCGCAGAACATCGTTTATCCTGCGTTCGACATCGTCGTCTGCGGAACGGATACGAATAATCTTACGCTGTATCTCGCGGGAGTGAATCATAATACGACGTCCGGGAACTATGTTCTGTTTGTTGACCGTTACAATGCAACAACCGGCAGCTTCATCGGCAGCAATTACAACCTGCAGAACGGAACGCGGAGAATATATGACGTTGCTCTCGCTTCCGATTACCGCTTTCCGGCGGTCGGTGCGAGCCCGTACAGCGTCGGGCTTCTTTATTCTGCTTACAGCAGCTCGGTCGATTCGATGGTGTTTCTCGGGTCAGTTGACGGCGGCGGAACATGGAGTGTGCGTCAGTCCGTGATGACAACCGGGTATTATTTCCGGAATGTTTCGCTTGCCTACGGGCGCAGTGCGAGCGCATCCAACGGCCGCTATTTCGGGGCATGGGAAATGCTGACGTCTTCCGGTGACCGCACAGGTCATATCTACACCTCGCGGAGCACGTCTACGGTGAATGACGCCTGGATACCGCCGGTCAACCTCGATTCAATTTCTTCTTCCATGATCAACCTCTGCTGCAATCCTGAGATCGCCGTTCAATTCAACGGCACGGATAACGACAGCTCTTCAGTTACAGCGGTCGTTCTTTGCCAGCGCGATTTTTACGGGAACGGTACCGATTATGACCTGCTGGGCTTTTACAATAAACGGGCTCACTACACTAACTTCTGGAACCGCCTCGACATCGTCAACTCAGGGGAAAATGATCTTCAGCCGGACATCAGCTATGATCCGGGCTATGATAATTTTCTCACCGTTTATTATGATTCCACGGATGGAAAACTTCCGTATTGTGTGAATGGAAATAATCTTGTCGCCCCTAATACGTGGAACTACATCACTCCGCAATACAACGACATGACCGGTAACCTCAGGGCGGCTTGGCCGCGTGTGGAGATCAATCCCATGCTCACGCAAACCGCGCATGCGTGGATTGCGGAAGGTGCAGGATCGAATGGTGTGGCGATGTTCGATGCGGAATACCTGACCTCTTCCATCAGCGAGGCCGGGGGAGCTTCCATCACGGGACTTTTCCCGAATCCATCCTCTTCTTCTTTTACGCTGAATTATTCCACCAGCGATAATAACGCCGTGCTGTTCACGGTTACCAATACGCTCGGAGAGGTTGTGGAAACACGCCGGCCTGACGGATCAGGTCCGGGAAACCACACCGAGCAGTTCGATGTTTCGGGCTGGGCGAACGGTGTTTATTTCGTGACAATGCTCAACAACGGGAAAAGCTCGACAGCAAGAATCGTTGTCGCTCATCCGTAAACAAGCTTCGTTCTTAAATGCGAAAAGCGGATCACTGCGATCCGCTTTTTTGTTTTTTCTGCTCCCGGAATTACTCCCGGATCTCCTGGCACAGTTCGATCAGCACGCCCGCGGATGATTTCGGATGCACAAAGCAGATAAGCTTGTTGTCGGCTCCTTTTTTCGGCTCTTCGTTCAGCAGGACAAATCCTTCCGCATGCAGCCGCTTCATCTCTGCCCGGATATCTTCCACATCGAACGCGATGTGATGAATTCCTTCGCCTTTTTTTTCCAGGAACTTTGCCACCGGTCCGTTTTCCGTAAGCGATCCCAGCAATTCGATCTTGTTTTCGCCGGTACGGAAAAAAGAAGTGATCACACCTTCGCTTTCGACAGTTTCCCGTTTATAAGAGGGCGATCCGAGAAGCTTTGCGTAGAGCTTTTCCGCTTCATCCAGGTTTTTTACGGCAATGCCGATGTGCTCTATTTTTTTCATGTGGCCGGAAAAAAATGATCCCGCCTTTGGCGGGATCGGAAGTCTGTCGGTTTATGAATTTACTGCTTGAAGAATTCAGCAGTCGTGTTGTCGTAATTCAGGAAGTAGCCGCCTTTGGCAAGGCCCGTACAGTCGACGGTACTTCCAAATCCTTTCTTCACGATATTTCCGTACTGGTCATAAATTTCCCACATGGTTTCCCCTCCCTCGAAAGTGATCTTGTCTTTGACCTTGACAGGATAGAACTTGATCGGCTGCACGTCAGATGTGTATTTGGCAACCGGGGATGTGCGCGCCTGCCCGGAATAATCCACCTGTTTGACGCGGAACTGGTTTTCGCCGGAATGCGGAACGATCTTGAATGAATAATTATTGGGCCCGGCCGTTCCGAGGCCTTCCACCTCGCCGACTTTAACCCATTTGTTCCAGCGGAACTGCTCCACAACGAACGTCAGCTTCCCGGATTCGCCGGTGGTCGTCCATTTGAGCGTTTCATCCGTTTTATCAACGGTGATGGAAGTCGTATTGAAAGTGGATTTGGGTTTAAGCACTTCGGGGTTCAGCACTTTGGGAGTGCAATCAGGCTTGTGGAAAATCTTGATGGAAACGGCATCGCCCTGCTTGAGGTTGAAATTGCGCAGGTCGATCTCAAACGCGCTGGAACCGATCTCGTCCGTTGTAATCTGGTCGTTCACACGAACCTCATACACGCAGAAACCTACGCCGTTGTTATTAAAAGGGTTCTGAACGTAAACGTTTTTTCCCTGGTAAGTTCCTTCAAGAAGGATCATGGATTGGCTGTATCCCTTAAAAACAAGGAGAAGAACAGCAAAGGACAGCAGCAGAAATCTATTTTTCATTTAACGAATGCGCAATTTAGGGGGTGCACCTCCGAATTTGACGGGCAATATTAGTGTGTTACTGAGAAAATTCAAAATAAAACCCTATTAATTTTCGATCAATTCCGCGTATTCTTCGCCCAGCCCAATGAAGGTGCTTGGAAAAAACTGTAAAACAGCGGATTGAAGATAATATGGAATGTCAAAGGGATTTGCGCGCGAAAACGAAGCCACATAATTTGACAAAAACCTTATGCAATGAACGACGAATTCGTATCTTCGCCCGATAAATCGGCAACTAACTCGTTATCAATTACGCATATATGAGAAAACTCCTGCTGTTTCTCCCTTTAGTCTTTTTGATGGGGTCTTGCGGTAACGACAATAACGTTACACACAAGGAGGGTAAAGGCGGACGTGTTTATGGCGGAACACTCCGTTTTAACGAAACGGACAAAATCCAGACGCTTTTCCCGACAATGATAACGGACGGGATTTCTGCTCACGTAGCCACCCAGATATACGAAGGACTGGTAAAATTCGATCCGCGCACGCTGCAGATCCTGCCCGGCCTTGCTGATAAATGGGAAGTCGACCCGACGGGTACGACGTATACTTTCCATCTCAAAAAAGATGTTCATTTCCAGGACGATCCCTGCTTCCCCGACGGAAAAGGCCGTGTGATGACGGCAAACGATGTCAAGTATTCATTCGAGCTGCTTTGCCGGAATGACGGGCACAACCCCAACTTCTCTTCCTCGTTCAAAGATCGCGTGGTGGGTGCCAATGCATTCTACACCGCCGGTGCTTCTGCCGCGGAAGGCAGTCTCCAGGGCGTGACGGTGATCGATCCGCAAACCGTACAGGTGACGCTGGAAAAACCGAGCATCTCGTTCCTGAGCGTGCTGGCCAATCCCATCGCGAGCATTGTGCCGAAAGAAGCTGTCGAGAAGTACAAAGAAAAAATGCACGTCGGAACGGGGCCGTTCATTCTTTCGTCCATTGCCAATGATACGAGCAGCCTCGTGCTTGTCCGCAACGACAACTACTACGGGAAAGATTCCCTCGGCAACCAGCTGCCGTTCCTCGACACCATCAAAGTGTCTTTCATCGACAACAAAAAAGAAGAGCTCGACCTTTTCCAGGCCGGCCGTCTTGATTTTGTGTGGGGACTCAACGCGGAAGCGGTCAAGGTGTTTCTGCCGCAGGTCATTTCCGATTTCAAGCAGAAGCCGCCGAAATTCCAGCTCGATCATTCTTCGGAATTCGTGACGCAGATCTACGTGTTCAATACGACGCGTCCTCCTTTCAATAATGTGAAAGTCCGCCAGGCGTTCAGCTATGCGATCGACCGGCGACACCTTGTGGATGAAGTTCTCGGCGGTGAAGCGTACGGCCCGGGACTCAACGGTATCTGTCCGCCCGCGCTTCCCGGTTACAAAGCAAGCGAGATCAAAGGATACGAATCCATCAAGGAAACCGATGAAGAAACGGCGAAGCAGAAAGAAGCCGATCGCGACCTTGCGCGCAAGCTGCTTGCGGAAGCCGGCTACCCCGACGGGAAAGGTTTCCCCACGGTGAAGCTCGTGCTGAACAGCGGCGGATCGAAAAACACGCGCGTGGCGGAAGAAATTTCGAATGAGCTGCGCGAAGTGCTTCACGTCAACATCGAGTATGCAAGTGTTTCGTTCCAGCAAAAGCTTGCCGATGAACAACACGGCCAGTCGGATATGTTCCGTTCCGCGTGGGTTGCGGATTATCCTTCGCCGGAAACGTTCCTTTCCCTCTTCTATGGCGGTGATGTGCCGGACAGTCTTTCGGTTGCGTCGTTCCCGAATACATCGCGGTATAAAAATCCGCAGTTCGACAGTCTTTACAATGCTGCGCGTACGGCGAAAACAACCGAAGAGGCCAACAAGCTTTTCCTCCAGGCGGAACAGATCATGATGAATGACGCGCCTGCGATCATCCTGTGGTATGATGAGAACTACCGTTTCACGCAATACCGTGTGAAGAATTTCTATACCAACCCGATGCGTTACCTCGATTTCTCACAGGTTTATATTAAAGAATCCCCTTCCAAAGACGGCAAAGATTCGGCAGGTGGCGGCTCGAATACAAAAAGTGACGCCAGCACGGAAGAGAATAAAGAAGACAAGCACTGATCCGTAAAACGATTTCACCGAACCCCTGTTCGCCTTGCGGACAGGGGTTTTTGTTCCAACCCAAAACTATTCCCCATGAAAAAAATTATTTTTCTTCTCTGCCTGCTTCCGGTAACACTGCTTGCGGGAGACGTTACACAAAAAATAGAATCGCCGATCACGTCGGTGGTTGTTTACCTCACCGGTGCGGAAGTGACGCACACGAAAACCGTTTCCATTTCACCGGGAAGGAACGAGCTGCATTTTGTCGGGCTCACCTCGAAGCTCATTCCGAAAAGCCTGCAGTTCACCGCAAGCGGCGATGTCTCCGTTCTCGCCATCAGCGATCACATCGATTACCTGTACGGCCAGAAAAAAAATGACGAGCATGTAAAGCAGCTGACGGATTCGCTCAACCTCATGTCGGACAACCTCGCGATCACGCGCGGGCAGATCGATGCCTACGAAAAAGAAAAACAAATGCTCGATGCGAACCAGGGAATCGGCGGAACGAACAACGGAGTTGTTCCTGCTGACCTCAAGCTGTCGGCGGATTTTTATTACACGCGCACGCTCGAGATCAATACCGAGCTGGTGAAGCTGAACCGGAAAGCTTCCGATCAGCAGGAGGTCGTCAACCGCCTCAACTGGCAGCTGACGGAAGCGAACCAGCGCACAAACCCGCCGATGGCGGAAGTGGTTGTGCTGCTGAACTCGACCAGCACGATCAAGTTCGAATCGGCGACGGAGCTTCACTACGTGGTAAGCGATGCCGGCTGGGCGCCGAGCTATGATCTTATTGCCGATGATGTCAGCAAGCCGATCGATCTGAAATACCGCGCAAAAGTTTTCAATAACACGGATGTCGACTGGAAAAATGTGAAGATGAAACTTTCCACGGCAGACCCGATGCAGACGGCTGCGGCACCGCAGCTCGATCCGTGGACGCTGAGCTTCGAGCAGAACAATTCATCGTATTACAACAATTCCGGTTATGGAAATACCAGCGGGTGGAATTATGGCGGCAATCAGCCAACCGACGCCGGCGGTCTTGCCAACCAGAACCTCGCCAATTCCATGCCGGCGCAGCCGCAAAGAGCTCCCGCGCAGCAACAGTATTACAACCAGAACGGGAATGCGCAGGTCGTTTTCAACGATAAGCAGGTGCAGCAAACGCAGCAGATTCAGTACGACCAGATCCAGGTCTCGGAGCTGAGCGCCGAATTCGACATCAAGCTGCAATATGATATTCCTGCTGACGGAAAACCGTACATCGTCGATGTGACGGAGTACAACCTCAACGCGACGTTCCAGTATCACTGTGTTCCGAAAATGGAGCGCGAAGCGTTTCTCATGGCCCGCATCACCGGCTGGGAAGATCTCGACCTGGTGGAAGGTCCGGCAAATGTTTATTTCGGCGGAACATACGTCGGGCAGTCGTACATCGATACGCGGAGCACGGACGACACGCTCGATCTTTCGCTCGGCCGCGACCAGAAGCTTGTTGTTACGCGAACGAAGCTGAAAGAGTTCAACAACGAAAAATCATCCGCGACGCAGAAGAAGGAAACATATTCCTACGAGATCGATGTGAAGAACACGCGGAAGACAGCGGTGACCGTTCAGCTGCAGGACCAGATCCCGGTTTCGCAGGATGCGGAGATTATTGTCGACGCTTCACAGCTTTCCGGCGGAACGCTCGACCCGGCCACGGGCATTGTTACGTGGAACCTGAACATACAGCCCGGGGAGACGAGCAAGATCGTGCTCACGTACACGATCAAATATCCGAAGAACAAAGTGGTGAACACGCGCAAGTTCAAAACAACGTCGAGGGCGAAATTCTGATAACCGGCCGGGAACTGTTTTTGTAACGGAACGGATTTACAGCTTACGTGAAAGATTATTACCGCATACTTGGCGTTGCAGAAAATGCGCCGGATGCCGACATCAAAGCGGCGTACCGCCGTCTTGCCAAAAAATTTCATCCCGATGTCAACCCCGGGAATCTTTACGCGGAAGAAAAGTTCAAGGAGCTGCAGGAAGCGTATGATGTTCTTTCGGATCCCGGGAAAAAAAGGGATTACGACTTCAAACGGGTACACCAGTATTCCTTTTCCACGCATTCCGATTTCTATTCCGGCTTTCCCCGGGAGGAAAGAAGGGAACCGCGGCGGCGGGAATATTCGCCGGAGGATCTTTACCGGGCAAGGCGCGTGCACAAGGCGCGGCTGCTGCAGCACATGCGCAAACGGAAAAAGCTGCTCGTGGGAATGATCATCACGTTCGTTCTCTATCTTGCCGCCACGGCCGCGTTCGAGAATCACATCACGAAAAAGAGAGAAGAGGAATCGCTGGCGCTGACGAAGAAGCTCGAAGACCTAGACCTGGCCAAACCCGATTTAAAAAAGCGGGATATTCAGAACCTCGATTCACCGTACGACAGTCTTTTCGGAACGGGCCGGGAAACCTGGCTTTCCCCGAACGAGCTGGTGATCTACAACCCGCTTTCCGATGCGGTTGTGTGTGCTGTTGACGCAAAAGCGCACAAGACGATACGCAATGAATTCATTCACGCGAAAAACGCATTCGTCATGAAAGCGCTTCCGAACGGGACGTTTTACATCAAGGTGTATACCGGTGAGAACTGGAGCTGGAATAAGAAGATCCCCGGGGGCATGCAGCTCGGGGGATTTACAAAAGACGAAGAGTTTTTCAGGATCGACGCAGGGCCTTTTACGCTGGAAAAACCGACGTACGGGCATACCGACACGAATACG